>DAITAE010000046.1:0-14857 GCA_036824445.1 Streptosporangiaceae bacterium
GCCAGCCAGCGGCGGACCGGACTGGCCACGCGCCGACGGCGGATCCTCCCCGCGAGGACGGGAACCGGCCGCCGCGCCGCGTCACGACCCTCGCTCACCGTCGACGCTGCCGCCAGCGCCGGGAGCACGGGTGCGGGTTCCCGCTGACGGCGGACCGGACGGAGCGGCGCAGTAATCAGGCCAACACTCTGCGGGCGCGGCGCCACCGTCGAATTACGAGGTCGCGTTCGGCAACGGCCCGGTCCAGGTCCTGCTGCCCTCCGCCGGCCAGGAGTGGCCGGCGGGCGCCGGCGAACGTCCGGCAGAGCTGCATGACCCCGCCCAGCAGGATGCCGGGGGATTCCAGAACGCGGACTCCCTCCGGTTGGCTGAACGGATCCTCTCGGATGCGGACAGCCAGGCTGCCGGGATTAGGCAGGAGGCGCTGGACCAGGCTAACGCGATACGTGAAGCTGCCGGGCGGGAAGCCGACGAGGTCAGGAGGCAGGCGGCTTACCGGGTCGACGCGGCACGCGAAGCCGAGCGGCAGGCCGAGGAGATAAAGCGGCAGGCGGAGTACCAGGCCAACGCGATACGTGAGACGGCGGCACGGGAGGCCGACGAGCTGCGGGCGGGCGCCATCAGGCTGTCGGCTGAGCTGGGCCAGGTGGCCGCGTACGTCACCAGGACCCTCACCATCCCCGCGATCACGGCTGGGGAGCCGGAGGCTCTGCCCAGGCCGGAGATCACCGACGGAAGCGGCCCGGCGGCCGCCGCGCAGCCACGGGACTGGCAGTCAGGCGCGCCGCCTGCCGCCCGGCCACGCCCACAGGGGCGGCCCAGGTCACAAACCCGGCCCCGGCATCAGCTGACCGACACGAGCCCACCGATGCCAGCCTTTGAGCCACAGGACTGGCAGCAAGATCCCCCGCCTGCTGCCCCACGCGCTGCCCAGCCACGCCAGCAACGGCTGGCCACGCCACACGTCATGGAAGACTTCGCGGGCCCGGCCATGCCGGCAGCAGAACCAGAGGCCCGGCCGCAGGCCGTCGAGCCGCCGACCTGGCAGGAGACCTCAGCGCCGCAGGCCTGGCAGCAGCTCGAGGAGGCCTGGGGGGAAGAGGAGGGCTGGGAGCAGGACGGCTGGGAGCCGGAGCCCGCGCCGGGCGCCAAGCCACAGCTGCAAGGCCGGACCGTCACCACCAGGCCAGAGGGCCGGCCGGAGGCCAGGCCACGGCCGGAGGGCCGGACCACGACCGCTAAGCCACGGCCACAGGGCCGGGCCGCCACCACCAGGCAACAGGGCGGTACGGCTGCCAGGCCACGGCCGGGGACCCGCGCCGCCGCCAAGTCAAGACCAGGAGGACGGGCCGCCGAACAGTCACGCCCGGGCGGCAAGAAGACCCTCACAGCAAAGGGACGGCAGCTCCGCTTCAAGAATCGGATGGTATTCGCTTATGTGATGCTGCTGCTGATCCCTCTCTTTATCGGGGTTGCTGAGGTTGCGGTGCACGGATTCCCCTTCTTTGTCTTCCGAGACGCAGACGCAGGCGCAGGCAATGGCGCAGATCTGGAAGACAATGATGTCCTGCACCCGGCTGCCGCGGATAACAATGCGAAGCCAAGCACGCCGAAACCGACACCGACACCGACACCGACACCGAGCAAAGCAAATTAGCCTGCACATGAACCATCCGCGCTGGGAGCGGCGCCTCGTTCTACGGAAGGAGAGAGCCACAGATGGGTAGAAGTGACGTCGTAGATGCAAGGCCGAGTCAGTACTACGAATTCTCAGCCATTACCATCAGGAAACGTTCCGTAGCGCTGTTCCTCATGCGCCTCCCCGTGTTCGTCCCGATTATCCTCATAACGCCAGGCTGGGTAAGTCTGAACGCTAATGACGCCCTGACCGCGACGGAAGCCGACGTGCTGGGGACCGGGGGCGTGTTCTGCTTGTACGTGGCCCTGTCGATTACCCCGCTGATCACCTTGACCGGGGCGCAGTGGATCGCCCCGCTCCGGCGGTGGTACGGCATTTGGTTCGCGATCATCGGTCTCGCGGACACGACCACCGCGGCTATTACCACGAACTTCGCCGGAGGGGTGTTCGGTCGGCTCGCCGGTCACACCTTCCTAGTGACCGGGTTCTTCATCATCACGCTGGCCCTTCCGGTACTGGTCACGGCCAACACCCCGGCACAGCGCAAACTCGGGAAGTACTGGAAAAAGCTGCAAAGAATGACGTACGTCATCTGGTTCTTCGCCGTCGTCCACCTGCTGCTGCTCGACGGATTCACACCCTTCGGCGCAGAGGAGGGTGACGGTGCCGCCATCTTCCACCAGCGCTTCTACCAGGCGCTCGCGGTCAGCATCCCGCTGATTATCCTTCGGCTGCCGCCGGTGCGGCGCTGGATCGTCGACCGGCGGGCGGAGGGCCGACAGTGGCTGGTGTGGCTCGCCGTCGCGCCGCTCGCGGTGTTCTACATCACATCGATGGCCTTCATCGTCAACGAGGAGTTCTTCCAGGGAATCGGGGCCTTTACGCTCAGTCCACACGCGGACTGACGCTATAGACGGCAAATGACAGGGGCGGTTCGCCTACCCGGCGGGCCGCCCCTTTATGGTGCCCGCGATAACGCAGCCGGTCGTGGCATGGTCAAGGCCCATTAAAATCCTGCCCCAGAATTCCCAGGCGGTGGTCAAAGGCCGGTAAATTCCGCCCGGCGGCCGGATGAGGCCGTTACGTTGACCTTGGTCCTGACCGGTCTTCGTCAGAGTTGCAGAGATAGCGATTCAGCAGTGCGCATGAGTCACTTGCGCGTGGGGAGCGGCGCCACGTTCTACGCCAAGGAGAGCTCCAGATGGGCAGAAGTGATGTGGGTGTCCAAGCTGATACCAGACCGGGCCAGTATCTTGAATTCTCGGCCATTACTATCAAGAAGCGCTCTCTTGCGCTGTTCTTCATGCGCCTGCCTGTGTTCGTCCCGTTTGTCTTCATAGCGCGGGGCTGGTTCTCGCTGAACCAGCAGGACATCCTGGGTCTTTCGGAAGCCGACGTGCTGGGGACTGGAGGCGTATTCTGCTTCTATATCGCCATCTCGATTACCCGCTGATTACGCTGACCGGGGCTCAGTGGATCGCCCCCTCCGGCGGTGATACGGCATCTGGTTCGCGATCATCGGCATCTGCGATTCGACCACCGCGGCCATTACCACGGGCTTCGCCGGGGGGGTGTTCGGCCGACTCGCCGGGCACACCTTCCTCCTGGCCGGGCTAATCGTCATCACCCTGGCCCTCCCTGTCCTGGCCACGGCCAACACCCCGGCACAGCGCAAACTCGGGAAGTACTGGAAAAAGCTGCAAAGAATGACGTACGTCATCTGGGCATTCGTCATCATCCACCTGGCACTGCTCGACGGGCTCAGGCCTTTCGGCGGAAAAGACGGGGACGGTGACCCCATCTTCCACCAGCGCTTCTACCAGGCCATCGCGATCAGCATCCCGCTGATCGTGCTCAGGCTGCCGCCGGTGCGGCGCTGGATCATTGGGCAGCGGGCGAAAGGCCGGCAGTGGCTGGTGTGGCTCACCGTCGCGCCGCTGGCCGTCTTCTACATCACCGCGATGGCCTTCATCATCAACGAGGAGATCTTCACCGGAATGCAGATCATTACGATGCATCCCCCCGCGAACTGACGGCAGGGACGGCGGCGGCCGTCAGGCGCCGGCCCCGGCATAAGCCGCCGTGGTCCGCTCCGCCGCCGCACGAGCGCCGGCCGGGTCGGTACCGGCAGCGACGCTCGCGTCGCACCACCGCTCGCTGGCCAGCGACATGAACTCCCTGCCTTCGGCCGACGCGGCCCAGTCCGCGCTTTCCTGCCGGTCTGCCCGCCCCCCAGACGACAGGTAGACGGCCAGGCCCATGAAACCTATGTCCCAGCCGATGCCGACCGCGCCCGGGCCGAACTCGGCCCATTGCCCGTCGTCCACATGCGCGATGTGCTCGAGCGCCAGCCGGGTGCTGCCCTCGGGCTCTGCTGTCAGCCGTACTTCGATCCAGCTCACCTGCTCTCCGTACTCCCAGGTGGCGGCGAAGCTGCTCGGCGGGTCGCAGCGCTCGATCGTCCCGCTCGCGTTGCCCTCGAGCTGATACCGCCCACCAACCCGCAAGTCACCGGAGATGGGAAGGAACCAGCGGGGGATGCGTTCGGGATTCGTGCACGCGTCCCAGACGTCTTCGATAGGGGAGTTGTAGGACTGGCTGACGGTAACGGTGCGTGCCTCGCCCGCTTCGAGCACACGCGTCCCGACCTGCCGCCGGACGGCATTGATCTGATGCGTGACGTCGATCATGATGTGGTCATCTCCTTCGGGGTCCCGCCCGGGCCATCGCGGCGGCGTTCCCGTCTGCCCCGGGCCAGTTCGGTGGCCAGCGCCTCCAGGTGCGGGGTCCAGAAGCGCCGGAAGCGGCCGAGCCATGCGTCGACCTCGCTCAGCGGGCCGGAATCCACCGCGTACAGACGGCGGGTGCCCTCCGGCCGCACGGTCGCGAAACCGGCCTCGCGCAGCACCTTCAGATGCTGTGAAACGCCCGGCTGGGAGATCCCGAACTCCTCGCGGATGATGGCGTACACCGCACCTGAGGTCATCTCCCCGTCGGCGAGGAGCTCGAGGATACGGCGCCGCACCGGATCACCAAGCACATCGAAGGCGTGCACTCGGCCAAAGTATTAGAAGACACTTATATAAGTCAAGCATGAATTATGGGCGGCCCCGCCGTTCCCGGCTCTGGCCCAGGTGACGAGACCCTCATGAACCTGGCGGCAGCCGCCATACGTGTCACGGGTGTGCGCCGGGTGCGGGTCGGTGACCGCTCTGGGGTTACGGGTAGGGCGCGCCTGTCCACGGAGCGCGGGTGTGCCCGCTGACAGCGGTCTCCGGGCGCAGTCCGGCTCCTGCCCCGGACCGCGCCCGGCGCACCGCCCGCCGCCCGGCGCACCCCCGCGAACCGCGCCATAGCCCAGCCCGCCACCGGGCGCACAGCCGCATAGCACCCGTCCGCTCAGCCGGGGCATGGCGGACGCCCACACCCCCCCACCGCTCCACCCGCGCCTAGCGCGGACCGTGCCATCCGCCCAACGGCTGCATGGCCTCCGTCCGACATGATTGACGTCGCGATCTGGGGGCAAGTGGGCTGAGCAGCCAGTTCGGCCGTGACTGCCGCCTGTTCCTGAGATATGACAGCGCGGATTCGTTACGGTTGCACGGTGGATACCGGGAAGCTCTCTGAAGAAGAGGACAGGGCCGACATCGCCGAGATCGAGACCGCAAGCAGCGACCAGCCCACCAGGCAAGTCGAAGCGAAGCAGCCCGCGGCAGCGCCGGAAAGACGGCCCGGGGACCAGGCCCGGCTCATCTTTGCCAGCTTCCTGATGCTGTTCGTCGAGCTCGCCCTGATCCGCTGGGTCACGGCGAACAACGTGTACGTGACCAAGGCGACCAATTTCGTGCTGATCGCCAGCTTCCTGGGGATCGGCATCGGGTTCCTGAACGCCCGTAGCCAACGGGACTACCTGCGCTGGACGCCGGTGGCGTTGCTGGCCCTGGTCGGCTTCGTGCTCGCCTTCCCCGTGATCCTGGCCAGCCTGTCCGGGCCGCACCCGCTCCAGGGGCTCCGCGGCACTCCGGCGCTGCCACAGCCGGTCAGCCTTGGCATCATCTTCCTGCTCACCACGGGGGTGATGGCCGGGCTCGGCCAGGCGGTGGCGCGGCTCTTCGTCCGCTTCAGGCCACTGAGCGCCTACCGGCTCGACATCATCGGCAGCATCGCCGGGATCACGGTGTTCTCGGGCCTGGCTTTCCTCGACCTGCCACCCGCCGGCTGGGGAATCATCGCATGCTGCGGCCTGGTGATCCTGCTGCTGCCGCGCGTCCGGTGGTGGCAGCTCGGCGCCGTGGCCGTCATCATCACGCTCCTGGTCCTGGAGTCGGTGCTGCCGCAGCAGCGGTGGTCGCCGTACAACAAGCTGGCCTACATCCAGACCGGCGGGCAGTACCCGGCGCTCAACGTGTCGGCGAACAACATCCCCTACCAGGCGGCGCGTTCGCTGCCCGCGATGCGCGCGCAGAAGCCCTTCTACTTCTACCCGTACCGCCACGTCACGCGCGCCGCGCTGAACAACGTCCTGATCATCGGCGCGGGGACCGGGAACGACGCAGCGGTCGCGCTGGCCGAAGGCGCCAAGCACGTCGACGCGGTCGAGATCGACCCGGTGCTGCCGCAGATCGGCCGGGCCCACCCGGACCGTCCCTACCAGAACCCCCGGCTCACCCTGCACATCGCGGACGGCCGCGAGTACCTGCAGAACACGGACAAGAAGTACAACCTGATCGTGTTCGCGCTGCCCGATTCGCTGTCGGCGCTCGCCGGGCAGTCCGCCCTGCGGCTGGAGAGCTACCTGCTCACCGAGCAGTCGCTGGCCGCGGCCAAGTCGAGGCTGGCCCCCGGCGGCACGTTCGCGATGTACAACTACTACGCGCCGTTCCTGTTCAACAGGTACGCCACCACGCTTCAGGACGTCTACCAGCGGGCCCCCTGCGCCGAGGTGGGACCGCCGCTCGGCGGCCGGCGGCTCTCCGTGCTGACCGTCCGCCCATCCGGGCCGGTGCCGAACTGCGCGACCTACTGGCACGGCACCGCGGTCGCCCCCGCCACCGACGACCATCCGTTCCCGTACCTGCCGACCTCGACGCTCCCCGGCGCCTACCTGCTGATGCTGGGCCTGATCCTGCTCGGATCCGTCGTGCTCATCCGGGTCGGCGGTGGCTCGTTCAGCCGGATGCGGGGGTACCTCGACCTCGCGTTCATGGGCGCGGCGTTCCTGCTGCTGGAGACGAAGAACATCGTGCAGTTCGCGCTGCTGTTCGGCGCCACCTGGTTCGTCAACGCGCTGGTCTTCGCCGGCGTGCTGGTCGCGGTGTACCTGGCGGTGGAGACCGCGCGCTGGGTGCGGCTGCCCCGGCCGGCCGTGCTGTACGCCGCCCTCATTGCCGCCCTCGCGCTGGCCTGGCTGGTGCCGCAGGAATGGCTGCTGGACCTGCCGATGGTGCCGCGTTTCCTGGCCGCGAGCGCACTGGCGTTCGCCCCGGTGTTCCTCGCGAACCTCGTCTTCGCCCAGCGGTTCTCCGATGTGGAGACCTCGAGCACGGCGTTCGCGGCGAACCTGCTCGGTGCCATGGTTGGCGGCACGCTCGAGTACATCGCCCTGATCACCGGCTACCGGTTCCTTCTGATCGTGATCGCCGTGCTCTACGGGCTGGCCTTCGTCACCGGCCTGCGCCGCAGGTCGGGCCTCCAGCGATCGTAAGGCCGGGGTATCACGCGGGAGCCGCGGCGAGCGCGGCCCTGGCGGCGGCCCGGCAAACGGGCGGGCTCCAGCGCCGGTCTGCCCAGCTTCAGAGCCGCCTATAAGCCGGTGACGGTGAGCCCGAACAGGCGCGCCGCGTTCTCCCAGCAGACCGCGCGCAGCCACGGATCGCCGAACCCCAGCCGCACCAGGCCGGCGATCTGCTCGGCGTAGGCGTAGGGGATGTTCGGGAAGTCGCTGCCCAGGAGCACCTTCCCGGCCAGGCCGAGCGCCCGCAGGCGGGGCAGCGCCCGGGCCGGGAACGGGGTGAGCCGCTCGAAAAACGGCGTGACGCCATGGTCGTATCCAGCGCCACCCGCTCGCACGTCTCGGCGAGCTCCAGGAACGGCTCGTAGTCCGGCGCACCCAGGTGCGCCACGATCGCTGTCAGCCTGGGGTAATGAGCGAGCAGCGCCGCGAACGGCGCCGGGCCGGTGTGGGCCGTGGCCACCGGCGCGTGCCCGGCGTGCACCACCACCGGCACACCCGCCTCTGCCAGCAGCCCCCAGACCGGCCGCAGCCGGGGCTCGTCGGCCGGGAAGCCGCCCACCTGCAGATGCACCTTGAAGACGCGCGCTCCGGCGTCGAGCGCTGCTTGGACATAGTCCATGACGCCAGGTTCGGGGTAGAACGTCGCCGACGGCAGGCAGCCCGGCGTGACACGTGCGAATTCCAGGGTCCATGCGTTGAGATCGGCGGCCATGCCGGGGCGGTGCGCGTAGGCCAGGGCGCTGTACGCCAGGACGCCGAGCGCCCGCAAGTGCGCGACGCGCTGCTCGTCCGGCCAGCGGTAGCGGATCGGCCAGGCCGTCCCCACCAGTGGCCCGGCAGCGTCAAAGTACTCCCAGACCCGGCGCAACAGCCTGGGCGGCAGGAAATGCACGTGGACGTCGGCGAGCCCGGGCACGCCCAGCGCCCGGCAGAAGGCGGGCACATCGGTGTCCTCGCCTGGTGGCCACACCACGCTCACCAGCAGATTGAACCGTATCCGCAACCCGGACAGCCACCCGCCCGGCACACCCCGCCTAGCGCCGCCGCCCGGCGCGGCCGCCCCGCCTGGGCACCACTCGCTGGCCGTCTATCCGCCGTCGCTCGCCTGGCAGGATCCGATCGTTTGTGATCATGACTTAGGGGGTGCTGGGGCGCCACCAATGTCATGATCACGGCGCGGATTGTCTCTTCCCAACCATGATCACGAGCAGGCAGTGGTCAGGACCCTGGCACGGCCTCAAGCGCCGGGGTGATCAGCCTGCGCAGGCCCTGCCGGGCACGCTCGGCAGGCCAGTGATGGCGGCCGCGCAGGTGCACGTAGGACCAGCAGACCGTGTTGAAGAGCAGTTCGGCCGCGGCGGCTGGATCTTCGCCCGGCGGCGCCAGGGACCCGTCTGCCGTGCCATCGGTGAACAGCCGGGCGAACGGCTCGTTGAAGTTGATCTGCGCCGCCTTGGCCCGGTGGAAGACCTGATCCGAGGCGAGCAGCAGGGGCAGGTGGGCGTCGATCACGCCGAACAGGGCGTCGAGTGCCCGGTCCAGCCGCTGCCGCGCGTTGCCGGGCCCGACCAGAGCTGGCCACATCGCCTCGCGGTAGTCCACGGCAAGTTCCCGCAGCAACGTCGCGACCAGGGCTTCGCGCGATGCGCCCAGCCGCCACGCGGTTACCCGGGACAGCCCAGCCGCCTCGGCGACCGCCTCGACCGTCAGCCCCTGCCACCCGGCGTCCTCCAGCACACGCGCTGCGGCGGCCAGCAGGCGGGCGTCCTGCACCGGTTGCGGCTCGCCCGGGCCCGGCTGTTCGCCGTCCGCCGCGGCGGCTGCCCGGCCAGGTTGCCCGTTCATCGCACGTATCTTAGCGCGCCGACTACGTCGAATGCACTATTGTCAGATACAAGATGAAACACTAATGTTTCATAACGAGAGGCTCCGCGATACACGCCCTGCCGATGCGGAGGAACAGGATCATGAACCGTTACCACCGGCGACGCTGCCGATCCCCCGGGTGGTCGGCCTTCATGGCCGACACGGTGCTGCCGCGCGCCCTCGACGGGGTAGCCCTTGGCCCCAGGGTGCTCGAACTCGGCCCTGGCTATGGCGCGAGCACCAGGCCACTGGCCGCACGGGCCCCGTCGCTGACTGCTCTGGAGTTCGACCCGCTGCTTGCGGACCGGCTCCGGACTCAGCTGCGCTCGGTGCGGGTGGTGACCGGCGACGCGACGAGCATGGCCTTCGGGGCAGGATCGTTCAGCGCGGTGGTCTGTTTCACGATGCTGCACCACCTGCCGTGCCCCACCGCCCAGGACCGCCTGTTCGCTGAGGCCGCGCGCGTGCTGCAGCCGGGCGGCGTCTTCGCCGGCACGGACAGCCAGCCCAGCCTCCGCTGGCGCCTGGTCCACCTCGGCGACACGTGCACCCCGGTTGACCCCACCACGCTGCCCGGCCGGCTCGCCGTGGCCGGCTTCACCCGGGTCACCGTGGAAGCGGACCGGCGGCTGGTCCGCTTCGTCGGCTATTCGCCCGGCACGGAAGGAGAGGCCGCGGCATGACGCAGGACCATATCGCGGACCAGGACGGCATGATGCAGCGGCGTGACTGCTACTACTGCACCAAGCACCGAACCGGTGAGGACGCGCCACCGGGAGGGTGGCTCGTGGCGGACGGGGACTGGCTGGTCGGCCATGGGCCTGCCCACATGTCCCTGCCCGGGACGCTGCGGATCGAGTCCCGCCGCCACTTCACGGACTTCGCCGACATGACCGACGCCGAAGCAGCGTCGTTCGGCCTGTTGCTGGCCAGCCTGTACCGGGCGGTCCGCCCGGTGACCGGCGCCGAGCGGATCCACCTCCTGGCCACCATGGACTACCAGCCGCACTTCCACGCCTGGCTGTACCCGCGCGCCGCAGACGACCCGCGGCGCGGGACGGCGTTTCTGCATCACGGTTTCGAGTGCGCCGACGCCGACGCGCAGGCTGCCGCCACGGCGATCCGGTCGCACCTGGCGCCGCCAGCGCGGAGGGCCCGCGGTTAAGGACCCGCGGCAATAGGACTGCCGGGCTCGCGCGCCCCCGGCATCCCGCCTGGCGGCGTTGTCATCGTCGCCGATAGCTCCACCATCAGCTCCTCATCCGCCTTGCCATCGGGGCGCCGATGACCCGCTCCCTGATCCAGCGCCCTACCACTTGGGCCTCTAAGCTGGCAGCCGTGGAATATCGCACGCTGGGATGTTCGGGCCTGAAGGTTTCCGTGCTGACCATGGGCACGATGACGTTCGGCGGGACCGGGCCGTTCGCGAAGGTGGGATCGACCGACGTCAAGGAGGCCCGCCGCCAGGTGGACATGTGCCTGGAGGCGGGCGTCAACCTGATCGACACCGCCGACGTGTACTCGGACGGCCAATCGGAGGAGATTCTCGGCGAGGTGCTGCGCGGGCGGCGGGACCAGGTGCTCGTGGCCACCAAGGTGCGTATGCCGATGGGTTCCGGGCCGAACGACGCCGGACTGTCGCGGCACCACGTCGTGTCCGGCTGCGAGGCCAGCCTGCGCCGCCTCGGCACCGGCCATATCGACCTGTACCAGGTGCACGAGTGGGACGGCCTCACCCCGCTCGAGGAGACCTTGGAGGCGCTCGATCTGCTGGTCCGTTCCGGCAAGGTGCGCTATGTCGGTGCGTCCAACTACGCCGCTTGGCAGCTGATGAAGGCGCTGGGCGTCGCCGAGCGGGCCGGCCTTCCCCGGTTCGTCAGCCAGCAGATCTACTACTCGCTGCAGGCCCGGGAAGCCGAATACGAGCTCATTCCGCTCGCCATCGACCAGGGCCTTGGGGTGCTGGTGTGGAGCCCGCTCGCGGGCGGCCTGTTGTCGGGCAAGTACCGCCGGGGCCAGCAGGCCCCGGCGGGCTCGCGGCACCTCACCGACTGGGGCGAGCCGCCGGTGTACGACAGCGACGCCCTGTACGACACGATCGAGGTGCTCGCCGGGATCGCACAGGAGCGCGGCGTCCCGGCGGCCCAGGTCGCACTGGCCTACAGCCTCGGCAAGCCAGCGATCACCTCGCTGGTGGTCGGTGCCCGCACGGCTGACCAGCTGGCGGACAACCTGGCGGCCGCCGACCTGACGCTTACCGAGCAGGAGCGGCAGCAGCTGGACGAGGCCAGCGCACCGGCGCTCATCTACCCCTACTGGCACCAGGCAAAGACGGCCCGGGACCGGCTCTCCCCGGCCGACCTGACTCTGCTCGGTCCCTACCTGTAGCCCTGTCGGTGGCCAGTGCCTAGCCGGTGTTGGCCGCCAGGTCCTGATAGGCAGGCAGGAGCTCGTTCCACCGAGCCTCGGCGTCGCAGCGCTCACGCCCGGTGATGTGGGCGGCGAGATCTTCGATGTGGACCTGGATCCCGGCCCCGTAGGCGGCGAGATGGTCCAGGGGCATGCCCCGTTCCTCGAGGACCAGGATGGTCTGGTCGCCGTCGGCGGTCAGCGTGGCCTCGATGACCAGCTCGTACGGCACGTCCGGGTCCTTGGTCAGCACCAGGAGATGCCGCGGGGGCTCGCACGCTTCCACGCGCCCAGTGCCTTCCCATCCGCTGGCAAAAAAGCGTGCGCGGAACTCGCCGCCGAGGCGCAGGTCGCCCTCGATTTCGCCGAGCCAGCGGGCGAGACGGCGGGGATCGGTCAGTGCCGACCACAGGTCGTCGATATTGGTGTCGTAGCGGTCTTCCATGCGCACGATGCCTTTGCCATTTGCTGATCGCAGGCTGCCGAGGATGCGGCCGCCCCCACCTGCGTTGCTGGTCATCTGGTGCTCCTTCGTTCGCGTTTCCCCCGGGCTATCTCGGTGTGCAGAGCATCCAGCCGCTGCTCCCACAAGGCCCGGTACCGGCCCAGCCATTCATCGATCTCGGCCAGCGGCTCAAGGCGGAGACTGTAGACCCTCCGCTGCGCCTCCTGGCGGAACTCGACAAGCCCCGCCTGCCGCAGTACCCGCAGATGCCGCGACACCCCCGGACGGGCAATCGGCAGCATGGCAGCCAGGTCGCCTGCGGTTGCCGGGCCGACGGTCAAGGCTTCCAGCATCGTCCGCCGACTCTCGTCCGCCAGCGCCCGCAGAACAACTTCCATTGCGTGAATGTATCAAGACTGTTACGTAACTATCAAGGTACGTAAGCAGTGCAGTGCGCCACGCCACACCAGCGATTGCGTGCTCGATGTGTCGCAGATCAGCTGGCGGACGGCTGGTCGCGCAGCTACCGACGGAGGACACTGCCGCCCTTCTAAGATTTGTCTGTATTGACCTTAGAAGGCCACAGGTTCTATCGTTTAAACCCACTTCTCTTAGGAGGGGCGCGGAGCGGCCATGAGCAGGACGTGGCGCCTCGGGGAGCGGGAGCGGGGTTCCCCGCGGCGCCACCGTCCGGCTGAGAGGGGTCGGCGCGGTGGCCGCATGACCCAGGGAGAACCAGTGACGCTAGAGGAGAGCCGATGAACATGACCGCCGAGACCGTCGTCCCGCTCCGGACCGCGCCGCGTATGGACCGGCCGCGGGCCGAACGCGCCGTCGCCGAACTGCTTGCGGCGCTCGGATACCCGGTGGAGGGCGAGCACCGCGCGAAAACGCCGGAGCGGGTCGCGAGCGCCCTGGCCGAGATGCTCACGCCCACGGCCTTCCTGCCCACCACGTTCCCCAACGACGAGGGCTACGACGAGCTCGTGGTCGCCCGCCAGGTGCCGTTCCGCTCGCTGTGCGAGCACCATCTCCTGCCCTTCTACGGCAACGCCCACGTGGGCTACCTGCCCGGGACCCGGATCGTGGGCCTCTCGAAGCTGGCCAGAGTGGTGGAGCACTTCGCCTCCGGGCTGCAGGTCCAGGAGCGGCTCACCCAGCAGATAGCGGACTGGCTGCACGGTCACCTCGGCGCCCGCGGCGTGGGTGTCGTGGTCGAGGCGGAGCACCTGTGTATGAGCCTGCGCGGCGTGCGCGCCCGCGGCTCGCGCACCGTCACCAGCGCGCTGCGCGGGGACATGCGCACGGACGCGCGGACCCGTGATGAGTTCCTGGCGCTCACTCGCGACGGCGGGTGAACTCACGGGCCCGGCCTACCATGAGTGACATGCCCGGCCAGCCCGACGCAGCCGACGTGCGGGGTCCCGGCCCGGACCCGAACCGCCGCACGCAGGGCGTTCCCGGCACTGATGCCAGACCAGGCGCGGGCGGCCCCACTCCGGAATGGAACCTCGCCGTGCTGGCCGCGCTCGGCGAGCCCGCCCGGCGCGCGCTGTATGCCTACGTGGCCGCCCAGGGCCGCCCCGTCTCGCGGGACGAGGCGGCGGACGCGACCGGCATGAAGCGGGCGACGGCAGCCTTCCACCTCGAGCGGCTGGCGGCGGACGGCCTGCTCGAGGTGGGCTTCGCACGGCTGTCCGGACGGACCGGGCCCGGCGCGGGCCGGACGGCGAAGCTGTACTCGCGAGCGCACAGGCAGATCGAGGTCTCGCTGCCCCCTCGCAGGTACACGGTCGCGGGTGACATCCTCGCCAGTGCCGTGGAAGAGGCGCAACGGCTGTCGCTCCCCGTTGGCGATGCGGTCATCCGGGCCGCCGAGCGGGCCGGGCGGCAGGTGGCGGCTGGTGACGCCGACCCGGCCAGCGTGCTGGCGAGCCTCGCTTATGAGCCCCGCGACACGGACACGGGCGAGACCCAGCTCACCAACTGCCCCTTCCATGAGCTCGTGGTGCGCCACCGCGACCTCGTCTGCACGCTGAACCTGCACCTGCTGAGCGCCATCCTGGCCGAACTGGGCGTGCCGGCCCGGGCACGGCTCGATCCTGCCGAAGGCCGGTGCTGCGTGACGATCACCCCGAGCTGAGGCCGCCAAGCAGGGATTCCGGCACGTCAACGAGCCGGGATCGGAGGTACTCGCCGAGCCCCTTCGCCTGCGGGTCGGGCCGGGCCGATGCCGCCACGCCGCGGCCGAGCAGGCCGACGATGACGAAGTTCAGCGCCGCCAGGTTGGGCAGCTCGTAACGGCGGATCTCCAGGCCGGCAGCCTCAGGCAGCAGGGCCCGGATGCGCTCCACGGTGAGTTCGGCGCGCAGCCACGCGAACGCGGCGGGGTCACGTGCCCAGAGGCCGACGTTCGCGTTGCCGCCCTTGTCCCCCGAGCGGGCCCCGGCGATCCGCCCGAGCGGCACGTGCACGGTGGGCCCGGCGGCCGCGCGCGGGGCCGCCGCACCCGGCGCCGTAGGGGGTCCGGGCCCGGCGCTGGTACCGGTCGCGGCCACCGTGCCTGCCTTGCCGGGCGCCGTGCCTGCCTTGCCGGGCGCTGTGCTTGCGTCGCCCGGCGCTGTGCTTGCGTCGCCCGGCGCTGTGCCAGCCTCGCCAGCCGCCGCGGTGTGCGGCACCGACCGGCGCTCGCCACCGGGCAACACCACGACCTGCTCCACCGCGTCGGGTGGGACCAGCGTCGGCCAGTAAACCCCGTAGGCGG
>DAITAE010000506.1:0-3786 GCA_036824445.1 Streptosporangiaceae bacterium
GCAGCGGAATGACCGGCTCGGCGGCACGGCCCTCCGCCCAGACAAACGCGGCGCCGAGCACGACGGCGGCGGCGCCCATGATGAAGATCGGCGCAGATGACCAGGCGTAGGTCGTCCCGCCGAGCGAGGTGAGCAGCACCAGGCTGGTCGCCGCGCCGGCCAGCAGCACCGTGCCGGCGTAGTCGATGCGGTGCTGGGCCCGGCGCAGCTGCCCCGGCAGCACCGCGATGACCACCGCCAGCGCGACGGCACCGATCGGCAGGTTGACGTAGAACACCCAGCGCCACGACAGGTTGTCGACGAAGAACCCGCCGATCAGCGGGCCGAGGACGCTGGTCACCCCGAACACGCTGCCGAACAGCCCCTGATAGCGGCCGCGGTCCCGGGGCGGGACCACGTCGGCGACGATCGTCTGTGCGCCCGTCAGCAGGCCGCCGCCCCCGATGCCCTGCACCGCGCGGAACGCGATCAGCTCGAGCAGCGAGTGGGCCAGCCCGGCGAGCGCCGACCCGATGAGGAAGATGACGATCGCGGCTTCGAAGAACGCCTTGCGGCCGTACAGGTCGCCCAGCTTGCCCCACAACGGCGTGGACACGGTCGAGGCCAGCAGGTAGGCGGTGACCACCCACGACAGGTGGGACAGCCCGTGCAGGTCGCCGGCGATCGTGGGCAGCGCGGTCGCCACGATCGTCTGGTCCAGCGCGGCCAGCAGCATCCCCAGCAGCAGCGCGCCGATGATGATGAGCGTCCGGCGCTGGCTCAGCTGGCTGGGCTGGCTGGGCTCATGCGGTTCCACTGCTCCTCCTTCGCCGGGGCGCTCTCCAACATCATCGCCGCGCCTGGCATGGCTCGCGAGCGGGCCGCGCGGCGGCAGGAAGCTCGCCGATTCCGAGGGCGGCACGGTATGGGCATGCCTCCCTCCACGCCGAGGAGATACTTGTGACGGTCCCGGGCGCATTTATCGCAAGCCAGGACGGCCAGGGGATCGCGGGGTTTCTGTCCCGCCGCGGCTAGCCGGCCCGGCGAAGCGCCCAAAACCGGATATCCCACCGTGCATCACCTGCGATGCGCCGGGTATGGGAGATGTGCTCTCGCCAACCCGGCCGCGTTTGGAGGCACTGATGCGTGAGCAAGCGGCCGTCCTCGCGCCGCAATTCGAGCACGCCGCGGTGTTCTACCACAGCACGGACGAGTACCTCGATGCGGTGCTGGGTTTTGTCGCCGCAGGGCTGGAGCACGCCAATCCGGTGCTGGTGGCGGTGCCCGGCCCGAAGATCGGCCTGCTGCGTGAGCACCTGGACGGCGCCGATCGGGTCAGCTTCGCCGACATGACCGAGCTGGGCGCCAACCCGGCGCGGATCATCCCGGAGGTCGCGGCCTTCGCCGACGCCCACCGCGGCCGGAGCGTGCACTACGTCGGCGAGCCGATCTGGGCCGCCCGCACGGCCGCGGAACTATGTGAAGCAACCCGGCACGAGGCACTGATCAACCTGGCGTTCGCAGGGACGGCCGCCAGTATCTTGTGTCCGTACGACCGCGCCCGGCTGGCCCCCGGCGTCATCGCCGACGCCGAACGCACCCACCCGGTGCTCATCGAGAACGGGCTCGCGCTGCCCAGCCGCGCCTACCCCGAAGCCGGCTTGTTCCCGCCCGGCTGCGACCAGCCGCTCCCCCGCCCGCCCGGCGGGGCCGCCGCCCTCACCTACCGGCACGACCTGGCCAGGGTCCGGGCGTTTGCCACCGAGCACGCAGGCCGGGCCGGGTTGCCCGCGGACCGCACCCGCGACCTGGTGATCGCGGTCAGCGAGCTGGCCGCGAACACCTGGCGCCACACCGATGCCACCGGCACCCTGCACATCTGGGCGGCCGATGACGAGCTGCTCTGCCAGTTCCACGACAGCGGCCAGATCAGGGACCCGCTGGCCGGCCGCCGCCGCGCCGCTCCCGGCGCCGTCAACGGCCACGGCTTGTGGGTGGTCCACCAGCTCTGTGACCTGGTCGAGCTGCGCACCGGCAGCACCGGCACCACCATCCGCCTGCACTTCCGGCTCCGGTCCTGAGCCTGCGCCCCCGGGCCGTGGCCGGGCCCGCCCCGCCATCCACTGCCTCGACGTCCCGGCGAAGTGACATCGCCTGGCTGCTGGCGTTAGCTGCCGTTCCCGCCGGCCGAGACGGCCGCGATGGCCTGCTCGAGGGTGTCATAGCGCGGCAGCCGGTCGGCCAGTCCTGTGATCCACAGCGTCTTGGTGTACCGGTACCTGGCACCCGCGAGGGCCAGGATCCCGTTTCTCGCGGTGAGCTTCTTCCAGTGCCCGACGATGACGGCGAGCGAGCTCGTATCCATGAAATCGACGGCGGCGAGGTCAAGGATGATGTGGTCGGAATGACGGCGCGCGGTGGTCAGATACTCGTCAAACTCGCGGCTGGTCACCGCGTCAAGCTCACCGCGAACCGCCACGACCGTCACCTGGCCGTGGCTGTGCGACGACAACCCGAGCCCCTCCACGCGCACTCCCCAGACGGACAGCATCCCAGAGCAACAGAACGCGGCAATCGTATTCGGAAACGATGTCTTTGGCTTCCCCTGCATGGGTGCGCCGCGCGGGGGCAACTGCGAACCGTGGGTGATGGTGAACGGCCGCTCCCGGCACTGACGCCTGGAGTCACGCCGGCGGTGACGCGGCCGGCTCACGCCGGCGGCCGTGGCCTGAGCCATCTTGCGTTCCTCTACCGCGACGCGAGCGAGTACCTGGAACACGTGCTGGCCTTCATCCGGGAAGGGCTGGCGCGCGGCGAGCCGGTGCTCGCGGCGCTGCCCGGTGACCTCGGCTGGCGGTTGCGGGCGGACCTGGGCGCGGCCGACCGGCAGCTGGCCGTCGCCGACGTCAACGAGCTCGGCCGCAATCCCGCCCGGATCACGCTGGCGCTGGGCACGTTCGCCGGGGAGCACGCGGGGCAGCAGGTCCGCATCGTCACCGAACCGCTCTGGCCGGCGCGCACGGACGCGGAGACCGCCGAGGTCATGAAGCACGAAGCGCTGGTCCAGCTGTCGGCCGCCGCGGTCAACGGCCAGATCCTGTGCGCTTACGACGCCTCCCGGCTCAGCCCGGCGCGCATCGACGGCGCCTGCCATGCCCATCCGGAGATCCTCGAACGGGGACGGCGCAGACCGAGCAGCGGCTACGGTGCAGGCACCGGTCCGCCGCGGGAAGCGGAGCTGCCACCGCCGCCGGCCTCGGCGGAGTTCATCGCCTATGACTCTCAGCTCCGCCCGGTACGGGCGCTGGCCCGCAGCTACGGGGAGCGCGCGGGGCTGTCCACCGACCGCTGCGCCGACCTGGTCCTGGCGGTCAGCGAAATCGCCGCCAACACCCTGGCCCACACGGACGGAGGCGGCACGGTGCAGATCTGGACATCCGGGCACGTGGTCGTCTGCCAGGTACACGATGGCGGACGGATCACCGACCCGATGGCCGGGCGGAAGCGGCCGCCGCCGGATGCGCCCGGGCAGGGGCTGTGGGTGGTGAACCATGTCTGCGACCTGGTCGAGATGAGGAGCGGCCCGGCCGGCACCACGACCCGGCTGCACATCCGCCTGCCGGGCGGGTAGCGACTGGGCGGCCCGCCAGGGTCATCCCGAGCGGCCCGCGACGCGGGCTCGTGGGTCAGGCCCGGTCCATATGCATCCGGACGGCGGTGCCCCACGGCCCGGTGCGCAGCTCGACCAGGTCGCAGACCTGGTTGACGACGTGGAGGCCGTGACCACCGTTGCCGACCGCGCCGGCC
>DAITAE010000507.1:0-3776 GCA_036824445.1 Streptosporangiaceae bacterium
GATGCCCATCGAAGATGATCCCGAAGAAATCCCAGGTCTCCCGCTCGTGCCAGTCGCAGGTCGGGTAGATGCTCACCAGCGACGGCACGCGGGGATCGGCGTCGGGCGCGCTCACCTCGAGCCGCAGGCGCCGGTTGTGGGTGATGGACAGCAGCTGGTAGACGGCGTGCAGTTCCCGGCCGGCCTGCCAGGGGTAGTGCACGCCGGTCACGCCGAGGCACATCTCGAAGGCGAGCGACGGCTCGTCCCGCAGCACCTTCGCCACCCGCGGCAGATGCTCGCGCCGCACATGCAGGGTGAGCTCGCCGCGATCGACGATGACCTGTTCGACCGAGTCATCGAACCCGGCGCCCTCCTGTCCCAGTCCGTCGGCCACCCGGTCGGCGATCTGGTCGAAGTAGGAGCCGTAGGGGCGCGGACTTGACGGCAGCGGGGCGCGGCGGACCCGCAATCCGCCGTAGCCGGAGGTGTCCCCGGTGTCTTCGGTGCCGAACATCCCGGTACGCGCGATCTGCTCGGCCAGCCGTTCCTGGCCGGCTTCGGCCGCCTCGGCCGCCGATTCGGGCAGGTTCTCGCTGGTCACTCCGGCCTCTCCTGTTCCGCCTGCGCGGGCGGGGCCGGGGCCGGCCCGGGCCGGCCCGGCGCGCCCTGGTACCCGCCGACGTGCACCGCCAGCGGCAGCCGCCGCAGCCTGGCCTGCTCCAACTCCTCGATCTCCGCCTCCCGGTGCGGGCCCAGCTTCATGTTCTGGATCTTGTCGTGCAGCTTGACGATCGAATCCAGCAACATCTCCGGCCGCGGCGGGCAGCCCGGCAGGTAGATGTCGACCGGGACGATGTGATCCACCCCCTGCACGATGGCGTAGTTGTTGAACATGCCTCCGCTGGAGGCGCACACCCCCATGGAGATGACCCACTTGGGGTTGGCCATCTGGTCGTAGATCTGCCGCAGCACCGGCCCCATCTTCTGGCTGACCCGCCCCGCCACAATCATCAGGTCGGCCTGCCGCGGGGTCGCCGACGCCCGTTCCATGCCGAACCGTGCCAGGTCATGCCGCGGCCCGCCGGCCTGGAACAACTCGATCGCGCAGCAGGCGAGGCCGAACGTGGCCGGCCACACCGAGCTCTTGCGCGCATAACCGGCGATCTTCTCCACCGTCGTCAGCAAAATGCCGCTCGGCAGCTTTTCTTCCAGACCCATCTGCCTAGTCCCACTCCAGCCCGCCGCGCCGCCAGACATACACGTATGCGACCAGTACCGTCGCGATGAACAGCACCATTTCGACCAGCCCGAAAACCCCGAGGCCGGTAAAGGCGACCGCCCACGGATACAGGAAGATGATCTCGATGTCGAACAGGATGAACAGCATCGCGGTCAGGTAGTACTTCACCGGGAACCGGCCGCCGCCACGCGCCTGCGGAGTGGGCTCGATGCCGCACTCGTAGGACTGCAGCTTCGCGCGGTTCCACCGCTTCGGTCCCGCCAGCGCCCCCGCGACCAGTGAGAAGACCGCGAAGACCGCGGCCAGTGCCGCGAGCACAAGGACCGGCACGTACAAGCTCAGCACCGCGTGCCCTCCCTTCTCGTGTCCCCCACCGCCGACGGCCGCCTAGGCCGCAGGCGTGATTCTGGATAGCGCATTGATCACCCGGTCGGCGGCGTCGCCGCCGCGTGGCTCAGTCAGGTTTGCCAGGAGTTTCATAGTGAAGCGCATGAGCGCCGGCCGTGGTAGCCCATGCCGGGTCGCGAACTTCATGAACCACGGATGGCCTATCGCCCCGACGAACTTGCGCCCGAGGGTGTAATAGCCACCGTAGGCGTCTTTCAGTGCCTGCGGGTAGCCCCGCAGCGCCAGCTCCGCGCTAGGCCGGTCGGGGCGCGCCAGCGCCTGCACGATCACCTGGGCGGCGATCTCGCCGGACTCCATGGCGCAGGAGATGCCCTCGCCGTTGAACGGGTTCACCATCCCGCCCGCGTCGCCCACGAGCAGCAGGCCGCTGGTGTAGTGCGGGGTTCGGTTGAAGCCCATCGGCAGCGCTGCGCCGCGAACCGGGGCGACCTGGTTCTCCTCGGCGAAGCCCCACTCGGCCGGCATCGACGCCAGCCAGCGCCGCAGCATCGCCCGGTAGTCAATGTGGCCGAAGGATGCGCTGGTGTTGAGCAGGCCGAGGCCCACGTTGCTGGTGCCGTCGCCGACCCCGAAGATCCAGCCGTAACCGGGGAGCAGCGCGCTGCCGTCCCACAGATCGAGCCAGGTCTCCAGGTAGTCGTCGTCATGCCGGGGGCTGGTGTAGTAGGTCCTGATCGCCACCCCCAGCGGCCGGTCGTCCCGCTTGCGCAGGCCCATCGCGAGCGACAGCCGGGACGAGTTCCCGTCGGCCGCCACCACCAGCCGGGCCCGGTAGCTGCGCTCCGCACCCCCCTCGCCTGCCGCCGTGTCACGGGCGGTCACCCCGACGATCCGTTTGGCCGAATCGTCGAGAACCGGGCCGGTGACGGTGACGCCCTCGGCCAGCCGGGCACCCGCCCGCTGGGCAGCCCTGGCGACGATCTCGTCGAAGCCGCGCCTGGTGCGGACCAGGCCGAAGCCCGGGTAGCTGGACAGCTCCGGCCAGTCGAGCTCGACCCTGACCCCGCCGCCGATGATCCGGATCCCCTTGTTAGGGAACCAGCCGTCGGCGGGCTCCAGCGTGATGCCCATGCCCACGAGCTGCTTCACGGCCCGGGGAGTCAGCCCGTCGCCGCAGACCTTCTCCCGGGGGAAGGTGCTCTTCTCCAGCACGAGCACGTCGAGGCCGGCCCGCGCGAGGTGGTAGGCGGCCGAGGAGCCGCCGGGCCCGGCGCCAACCACGATGACGTCGGCGTCATCGGCCGCGGGGCGCGCACGCGGCTGCCCGGTGCGGGATGCGTCCTGGGTCACCGAATCTGTCCTGACTGTCGTGTGAGGCGGCCGGGAAGCACCGTCTTGTGAAGTCGTTCACAAGTGCTTTCTCTCCGGAGTCTAGACCTTTCGCCGTGGCGCGAGTGATCCGCCCTACCCGCTCCGGCGGCGCGCGGCGTGCACGGTCACCACGCCCAGCGTCAGGTCACGCCAGCGTACTGCCGACCATCCCGCGGCGCTGATCCGCCGGGCGAGTTCCTCCCGGCCCGGCCAGTCCCGGATGGACTCGGCCAGGTACTCGTAGGCGTCGCCGGCGGGAGAGAGCCGCCGGGCCACCGCCGGCAGGGCGGCCATCAGGTAACGCCCGTAGATCGCGTCCAGGCGGGGCGAGGGCAGGTGCCCGAACTCGCAGATGACCAGCCGGCCGCCCGGCTTGGTGACGCGGAACATCTCAGCCAGCGCGGCGTCGGGGTCGGCCACGTTGCGCAGGCCGAATGAGATCGTGACCGCGTCGAAGGCCTGGTCGCCAAACGGGAGCCGGAGCGCGTCGCCCGCCACGAAGCGCACCGGACCGGGCCGGGCCACTCCGGGGCCGGCCCCTGCCTGTTGCGCCCCGAGCCTGCGCACTCCCGTTCGGAGCATGCCGAGCGAGAAGTCGCACGCGACGCAGGCCGCCCCGGCGGCGGTGAAGGCCACCGAGGAGGTTCCGGTGCCCGCCGCGAGGTCGAGGATCCGCTCACCGGCCTGAGCGCCGACGGCCCTCGCGACGACCTTGCGCCACCACCGGTCCTGGCCGAGCGACAGGACGTCGTTGAGCAGGTCATAGCGCTGCGCGACCTTGTCGAACATGGCGGAGACGTCGCTGGGCCGCTTGTCCAGCTGGGCGCGGGTCATG
>DAITAE010000508.1:0-3751 GCA_036824445.1 Streptosporangiaceae bacterium
TGGAGTCCAGCCCGGCGGCGACCGTGAGCAGGTGCTGGACCGCCCGGTCCTCGTAACGCACGTACAGGTGCTGGGTCAGCTCGGGCAGCGGGATGCCGGAGTGGCGGGCAAGCAGGTCGGAGATCGCCGACAGGCCCGCGTGGAACTTGTTGACTTCGGCGTAGACCTCGACCCGGTTGCAGGTGGACACGACGAACGTGCCCGTCACCGGCTCGGCTTCGAAGATGTCACGCAGCAGCTTGCTGAGCGGGTCGCCGCTGACAGCGGCCCGTTCCAGCATCGCTACCGGGGCGCTCTTGTGACTCAGCCCCACGATCAGGACGCTCATGGCGCCGCGACCGCCGATTCGCCGATCATGCCCCCCGCTCCGATCGCTGACTCTGCATCAGCTGGCATAACCCGGCCCGCGTGGTGACGCTTCCCATCCTGGGCGACGCGCACGACAGACCTCCGTTGCGCGTGGAAGGCAAGGATCTGCAATTCAATCGACAGGTCGACCTTACGCACGTCTACGCCCACTGGCACGGTAAGTACGACAGGAGCGAAATTGAGGATGCTCGTCACCCCGGCCGCGACCAGCCGGTCGCACACCCCCTGCGCCGCCCCGGCCGGGGTAGCGATCACCCCGATCGACACCCGGTGGTGCGCGATGACCTGCTCGATCTGGTCGGCGCCCTCGACCACGTGACCGGCAATCTCGGTGCCGACGACGGCGGGGTCGGCGTCGAGGACCGCCGCTATCCGGAAGCCGCGGGAAGCGAAGCCTCCGTAGTTCGCCAGCGCCCGCCCGAGGTTGCCGGCCCCGACGATCACCACCGGCCAGTCCTGCGTCAGCCCGAGTTCGCGGGAAACCTGGTAGACGAGGTAGTCGACGTCGTACCCGACGCCCCGCGTGCCGTAGGAGCCCAGGTGAGAGAGGTCTTTGCGCAGCTTGGCCGAGTTCACTCCCGCGGCCGCCGCGAGCTCCTCGCTCGACACCGTGGCGATCCCCTGCTCGGCACAGGCATAGAGAACCCGCAGGTACACCGGGAGGCGGGCGATCGTCGCCTCCGGGATGCCTTGACTGCCATGGCCTGCGGCTGGGCGGCGGGACATGCGCCGGGTTGCTCCTGAGGGATGGACGCTGCGGGCGCCGCTGGCTGGCCAGGCGCCCGCGGCGCAACTCTTGATTTCACGGTACGCCCTTGTGAACGAATGCACAAAGTAGCCCGTTCCACCGACCCGTGCCCACGCGGTTATCGGGCCAGGGCGGCCCGGAGGCGCTCCTCGCTGACATGCCAGAAGTCGTGCTGCACGCCGTCGATCAGGGTTACGGGGATCTTGTCCCAGTACTCCCGCAGGTGGCTCTCGGATTTCGTGATATCGAGCTCTTCCCAGCGCACACCGAGGTCGGCGGCGACCCGGGCGATGACCTCGCGCGCGTCGTCGCACAGGTGACATCCCGCCCGGCTGAGCAGCGTGATCACGTGTGGATGGCTCGTCATTGGATGCCGTTGCTCCAGCTCCGAGGCGACTCGCCATCCGGCGGGGCCGGGAAGGCAGCCGAGCCACCAGGCCGGCCATGCGGGCCAGGCCGGCCATAGGGATCAGGCCGGCCAGCGCCGGGCGGGCCTGTCCGGCCACCGCGGACCACTGGGCCAGGCGGGCCTGTCCGGCTACCCGGAGCCACCGGGCCAGGCGGGCCCGTCCGGCTGCCGGGAGCCACCGGGCTGCCGGGACCCGGCCGACTACCCGGGGCTACCGGGCCAGGACGGCGCTGGGGACCCGGCTCGCTGGGCGGGACGTGCGGGCCTGTCCGGCCGCGCGGGGCTGCTGGGCCGGGCTGGCTGCCCTGGCCGCGCTGGTCGGCGGGGCGCTGGCTCGGCGGGCGCTGGCTGGGAGGGCGCTGGTTGGGTGAGGCCGGCGGGCGCTGGCCGGGCGTGCCAGCCGGAGCAGGTGGGTAGGACGGGCCACCCAGCGGCGAGAGCTTCGCCTGCCGCACGCCGAGCTCGATCACGTTGGTCGCGAGGACGTACGGTTTGCGCTCCTCCTCGAAGTCCTGGATGTAGGGCTGCCGACCGTGCTCCTCGAAGGCGGCATCGTCCCGGTACACCTCGTAGAGGATCCGCTGCAGCGGCGCGGACGGCACACCATGCACGATGTAGGCGAGCGTGTCCGGCTCCAGGGCCTTCACCCGCTCGACCACGGCCTGGGCGAGCCGGTCGAATTCCTCGGCCTGGCCGTCGATCAGGGTGTAGATCGCTATCTGCCCGTAGAGGCGCGCGGTCTCATCCTGCTGAGCATCGGATCCGCGTGCGGCGGGCTTGAACACGTCGAACGTCACCGGCAGGATGTCACCCGTCTCGATGACCCCGGGTACCGGATCACCGAGGGGCAGCTCCGCGGCGCCGTTGACGACCGGTCTGAGATCGGTGTCCGTCCGGTAGAAGCCGTAGCCGGTGTCGCTGTCGACCTCCTCGAAACCTCCTGTGTCCGCCTGGTACCGGCCGCTGGCATCGCTGTCGGCCCGGGGCCGCCGGGACCCGCCGCTGTCGGGGCGGTACAGGCCGCTGAAATCGCTGTCGGTGCCGACCCGCCGGTAACCCCCGGTGTCGGCCCGGTACCGGCGGGACAGCGTGTCGTCGTTGTACCCGACTCCCCAGCCGGTGTCGTCGTCGACCTCGACTGCCGCCCCCCCGTGCAGGGCCGTCAGCTGCACCCGGCCCGACCGCCATCCCGCGAACCAGGCGAGCACGACCGCGATCAGGCAGATGGCGGCGTAGCCGGAGTTGACGGGGAGCTTCAGCTGCAGCGCTTGGGTCAGCAGAGCCGCCGCAGCGGCGGCGGCCACCGCCGGGAACACGTCCCGCCAGCCAGCCTCACGCCGCGCGCGTATGCCCGCCACCACGAGCGCGACCAGCACCGGGAGCACGGTGGCAACGGCGATCGCCACCAAAATTACGTTGGGGATGAACTGGTAGTGCGCCGCGGACGTGGGCCACGCTGTGGTGAACGTCACACCGCTGAGGGGGTCGGACCCGAGTATCACCCCGGCGATCGCCGTCAGCGCCCCCAGCGCGAGCCTGGCCCCGAACCGCGCCGCGAAGCTCTTGCCGGTCAGCTCGGCCAGGCCCCAGACGAGGGCCATCGGGGCGGCCAGCCGGGCGCCGACCTCCATGGCCCGGAACACCGCCGCGTTGAAGCCCTGGTGATAACCCAGCGCCTGCGCCGCCAGGGCGACCGTGAGACCTGCAGCCGCGCACACCCAGGCGGCCTGATCCAGTCGGGGCAGACGGGCGAACCGCCACACCAGTATCCCGGTGACGACGGCCGCGATGATGGTGGCTGCGCCCGCTGCCAGGAACGAAACAGACATTGCTGCCTATGGTGCCCGACGACGGCCGATGATGCTGCCCAGATGGCTGACCAGGCGGGGCAAGACCCGGCCGCGGGTAGCATGAGATCGCTATGAGGCTGCTGCGCGGACGGCTTCAGCCACCAGGCCCGGCTGGCATCGAGCCCGCCATGGGCGACCCCGTGGATGATGCCCGCGAGGCGCAACGCCCGCCCCGGGCGTGGGTGAAGTCGTTGCGCAAGGAACAGGCCGCGCTCGCCGGTGAGGCGTCGGCGGCGGCAGCCGAAGTGGAGCACCCCCCGCCCATCCCCGACCCGGTGGCCGGCGCGTTTTTCGACGTGGACAACACTCTCATGCGCGGCGCCTCGATCTACTACTTCGCGCGCGGCCTGGCCGCCCGCAAGATGTTCGGCCCGA
>DAITAE010000509.1:0-3741 GCA_036824445.1 Streptosporangiaceae bacterium
GACGCGGTCGCGCACGGCTGCACCGGCAAGGGCAACGACCAGGTCAGGTTCGAGGTGGGCATGGCCAGCCTCGCCCCCGAGGTCAAGGTGCTAGCGCCGGTCCGCGACTCGGGCATGACCCGGGATAAGGCGATCGCCTTCGCCGAGGAGAAAGGGCTGCCGATCAACGTGACGTCCCGGTCGCCGTACTCGATCGACCAGAACCTGTGGGGGCGCAGTTGCGAGACCGGGCACCTGGAGGACATCTGGGAGGCGCCCCATGACGACGTCTGGAGCTACACCGAGGATCCCGGAGTGCCACGGGAACCCGACGAGCTAGTGATCAGTTTCGCCGACGGTGCCCCGGTCGCGATCGACGGCAGGCCCCTGTCGCCGCTGGCCATCATCACCGAGCTGAACGCCCGGGCCGGTGCGCAGGGGGTAGGCCGGGTGGACATGGTCGAGGACCGGCTGGTCGGGATCAAGAGCCGGGAGATCTACGAGGCGCCGGCCGCCATCGCCCTCATCGCGGCGCACTCCGAGCTCGAGAGCGTGTGCATGGAACTTGACCTGGCCCGGTTCAAGCGGCAAGCGGAGCAGCGGTGGACCGAACTGGTCTACGACGGCCTGTGGTTCTCCCCGCTCAAGGCCGCGCTTGACGCGTTCATGGCGCAGGCTTCGCGACACGTGACCGGCGACACCAGGCTGCGGCTGCACGCCGGCCAGGCGGTGGTGACCGGTCGGCGCAGCCCGGAATCGCTGTATGACTACGGGCTGGCCACCTACGATACGGGCGACACCTTCGACCAGACACTGGCCAAGGGGTTCGTCGAGCTGTGGGGCCTGCCGAGCAAGGTCTCCGCGATGCGGGATCGCCGGGCCGGAGACTGACCTCACCGGCCCGGCACCGCCGGCGCGGTCCCTGTGCGGCTGGCGTGACGCGGCCGAGCCGGCCGGCCGGGCCTGGTTTCCATGATCGTGGTTGTTCTTGTGTGTTGAGCGCAGAGGGCACGCCACATCATCGAAGGTGGCAGCGCAGTCTGGCCGAGAACGTATCGCTGAGAGGAGCCCGGTGGCAGAGCAGGAGCGCAGACCGACGCGGTTGTGGGGCGGCCGCTTCGAATCCGGGCCGGCCGAGGCGCTCGCGCGGCTCTCGGTCAGCGTCCAGTTCGACTGGCGGCTTGCTCCCTACGACCTGCTCGCCTCCGTCGCGCACGCCCGCGTGCTGCACCAGGCCGGACTGCTGGATGACGGTGAGCTCGCCCGGCTGCTTGCCGCCCTGGACGGCCTCTCCCGCGCCTGCCGCAACGGCGAGTTCCGCCCAGCCGCCGCCGACGAGGACGTGCACACCGCGCTGGAGCGCGGCCTGCTTGAGCGGGTCGGCTCGCTCGGCGGCAAGCTGAGGGCCGGCCGCAGCCGGAACGACCAGGTCGCCACCGACCTGCGGCTCTATCTGCGCGACCACGTGCGCCTCATCGTCTCGCGCGTGGCCGAGCTGCAGACCGCGCTGCTCGCACAGGCGGCGGAGCACGTCAGTACCCCGGCGCCGGGCATGACTCACCTCCAGCACGCGCAGCCAGTGGTCTTCGCCCATCAGCTGCTCGCCCATGCACAGGCCCTCACCCGCGACGTCGGCCGCCTGCGGGACTGGGACAAGCGTGCCGCGGTGTCGCCGCTCGGCGCGGGTGCGCTGGCCGGCTCCTCACTGCCGCTGGACCCGGAGGCGGTCGCCGCCGAGCTCGGTTTCGACAGCGCCGCGCCGAACTCGATGGACGCGGTGAGCGACCGCGACTTCGCGGCCGAGTTCTGTTTCGCCGCGGCCCTGCTCGGGGTGCACCTGTCCCGGCTCGGCGAGGAGATCGTGCTGTGGTCGTCCCAGGAGTTCGGCTGGGTGGAGATCGACGACGCTTACGCCACCGGCTCCTCGATCATGCCGCAGAAGAAGAACCCCGACGTGGCGGAGCTGGCGCGGGGGAAGGCGGGCCGGCTGATCGGTGGCCTTACCGCGCTGCTCACGACGCTCAAGGGACTCCCGCTCACCTACAACCGTGACCTGCAGGAGGACAAGGAGCCGGTGTTTGACGCGGTGGACACGCTGCTGCTGGTCCTGCCCGCGCTGGCCGGGTTGGTCAGCACGCTCCGCGTTCATGCGCAACGGATGTCAGCGGCCGCGAGCACTGGCTTCGCACTCGCCACCGACCTGGCCGAATTCCTCGTCCGGCGCGGCGTCCCGTTCCGCGAGGCGCACGAGGTGGTGGGGCACCTGGTCGTGTGGTGCCAGGTGCACGACTGCGACCTGCCCGACGTGAGCGACGAGGACCTGGCCAAGATCTCGGCGCATCTCACACCGGACGTGCGCGAGGTCCTGTCGGTGACGGGTGCGCTGGCGGCCCGGAAGGCATACGGGGGGACCGCGCCGGAGCGGGTGACGGAGCAACTGGCCGCGCTGCGCGGGGTGGTCGACGAGCACGCCGCCTGGGCGGCGGGCTGACCGGGAGCGATAGCGTGCTGGACGCTCGGGACGTAGGGCCCGCCGGTGGCGCGGTGCTCCCGCGCGGGTTCTTCGCCGGGCACGCGCTCGAGGTGGCTCCCCGGCTGCTGGGCTGCGTGTTGGCGCACGAGAGCCGCGAAGGGCTGGTAACGGTGACGCTGACCGAGGTCGAGGCGTACGAGGGCCAGGTGGATCCCGCCTCACACGCCTACCGCGGCCGGACCAGCCGCAACGCGGTCATGTTCGGCGAACCAGGCCACGCGTACGTCTACTTCACCTACGGCATGCATTTCTGTGTGAACCTGGTCTGCCTGCCGGAGGGGACCGCGTCCGCGGTGCTGCTGCGGGCCGCCCGAGTGACCGACGGCGTCGCGCTCGCGGCGGCCCGGCGTATGGCGGGCCGGAACGGTGCCAGACAGGTCGCCGAGAACGACCTGGCTCGTGGGCCGGCCCGGCTCTGTCAGGCGCTCGGGATCGACCGCGGCTTCGACGGCGCCGACGTGTGCGACCCCGCCTCAGAGCTGCGGATCCTGCCGTCCGTCCTGGCCGGTTCCGGCCAGGAGGTTCCGCGCATCAGCCAGGGCCCGCGGGTCGGGATCAGCGTGGCCGCCGACCGCCCGTGGCGGTTCTGGCTGACCGGCGACCCCACGGTCTCCCCGTACCGCCCGCATGTGGCGCGGACCCGGCCGAAACCGGTTTCGCCCCCGGCCGCCGGAGATGACACTATTCATCGGTGACCGACATCCTCGATGAACTCACGTGGCGGGGGCTGCTGGCGCTCTCCACCGACCTCGATGAGCTGCGGCGGGCGCTGGATTCCGGCCGGGTCACCTTCTACGGCGGCTTCGACCCGACCGCGGCCGGGCTGCACATCGGCAACCTGGTCCTGCTGCTGACCATGCGCCGCCTGCAACTGGCGGGCCATCGGCCCATCGGCCTGGTCGGCGGGGCGACCGGCCTGATCGGTGACCCCAGCGGCAAGTCGGAGGAGCGGCTGCTCAACCCGCGGGAGACAGTCGCGGCCTGGGTGGAGCGCATCCGGGCAGAGGTGGCGCGCTTTCTTGACTTTGACCCCGGCCCAGCCGGCGCGGTGATGGTCAGCAACCTGGAGTGGACCGAGCAGCTATCCACCCTGGACTTCCTGCGTGACATCGGCAAGCACTTCCCGGTGAACCGGATGCTCGCCCGTGAGTCGGTCAAGGCCAGGCTGGAGGCGGGCGGGATCAGCTACACCGAGTTCAGCTACCAGATCCTGCAGGCCTACGACTACC
>DAITAE010000047.1:0-14645 GCA_036824445.1 Streptosporangiaceae bacterium
CTTCAACGCGCCGTCCTCGGTGGCGATGGCCGCGGTGCTGTACGTGCTGCGCACGATGGTGGCCGACGACATCCCGCTGAACTCGGGCTGCTTGAAGCCGGTCACGGTGATCATCCCGCGTGGCTGCATGCTCGCCCCGGAGTACCCGGCGGCGGTGGCGGCGGGCAACGTGGAGACGTCGCAGGCGATCACCGGTGCCCTGTACGCGGCTTTGGGGGTGATGGCGGAGGGGTCCGGCACGATGAACAACGTCACGTTTGGCAACGAACGGCACCAGTACTACGAGACGGTGGCGAGCGGGTCCGGTGCCGGGGACGGTTTCGCCGGCGCCGACGTGGTGCAGACGCACATGACCAACTCGCGGCTTACCGATCCCGAAGTGCTGGAATGGCGCTACCCCGTGCGGCTGGAGCGGTATGTGATCCGGCGCGGCAGCGGCGGGGCGGGCCGCTGGCGGGGCGGGGACGGGGGCTGGCGGGAGATCCGGTTCGGCGAGCCGATGACGGTGACCACCCTGGCCGGTCACAGGCGGGTGGCACCCTATGGGATGGCCGGAGGCGCGCCGGGGGCGCTGGGGCGGCACTGGATCGAGCGGGCCGACGGGAGCATGACCCCGATGGCCGGCTGTGACTCGGTCAAGGTCGGCCGCGGCGACCTGTTCGTGCTCGAAACCCCCGGCGGAGGTGGCTACGGCCCTCCAGGGTAAGGGGAGCCGACATGCCCGCGGCGGCTGCGGTCCGCCGCGGTAAGAGTCGGGCGGTGTCAGTCGATGCCTGGTGCGATGGCCGACCCGAACCGGCTGAGCACCTCCTGGTCACCGGACGAGGTGACCGGCGCAAACGTCGGCCGGTGCCACAGCCAGCAGTCCAGGTCGGCCGCGGTGCCGCTGATCTCGGCCGCGGCGGGGCCACCGGGATCGCTGTCGGCGGCGTGGATGTCGGGTTCGTCGTACCGGGTGCCGTCGCCCGGGTCGGTGCCGGTGAACCGGCCGACGGTGACAAGCCACGTGTCACCGGTGTCGGAGGCCCGCAGCCGGAGCGTTCCCACGCCATCGGGTGTGAAGCTGCCCCACGGCGGCAGGTTCCCATACATGATGCGCAGCGCCTCGTCCACGCCATCCGCGCTCAGGTCACGGTCCAGCGGGGTGCGGCGGTCGGCGGCCAGTTCGGCGTCGACCCGGTGGATGAGCGCCTCGTGGGCCTGGCGCCGGCGGATGAAGCCCACCGTCTGCTCCGCTGCCCAGGTCCAGGCGGCCGTGTCCGGCGGTGTCGCGGCGAGGACGTCAGCCAGGTCGTGGCTGACGCGGTCATAGAACGCGGCCAGCCCTGCCCGGTCCCCGGGCCGCTGCGGGGTGGGTTGTCCCTCCGGGATGGCCGTCATCCCCTCCCGCACGATCGTTCCCCAGAACCACTGCACCTCGGCCAGGTGCCAGAGCAGGTCATCGGCGTTCCAGTCCGGGCAGGACGGCACCGGGGCCTCAGGCGGGGCCTCGCTGATGGCCTCGGCGAAACGCGCCGACTCGCGGACTAGGTGATCAACGTAATCCAGTTCCGCACCCATATCTGGGAGGCTACTGCCGTCCGCCGACAGTGCCGCCACGCGGCTGGCCGGCCCGGGGCGCCGGTCCTGCGCGGCGGGGGCGGGAGGCGCCGGTGCCGGACACACCCGCATGGCCGACACTGGGACCATGACCAGAATCGACGCTGCCGCTGGTGCGCCCCCGGCGGTGATCGCGGGCCAGCGGGTGGAACTGCTTGACCGGGCTCGCGTCTACGCCTGCGGCATCACCCCGTACGACGTGACCCACCTCGGGCACGCGGCCACCTTCGTCTGGGTGGACACGCTCGGCCGCACGCTGCGCTTCCTCGGCGTGCATCCGGAGGTATGCCGGAATGTCACCGACGTGGACGACGTGCTCGACGCGGCGGCGCACCGGGCGGGAACGGCCTACGATTCCTTCGCGGCGATCCAGCAGTTCCAGTTCGATCGCGACATGGCCGCGCTGAACGTACGTGCTCCCGAGCATGAGCCACGCGCCCACCGTTATGTGGAGCAGGTCATCAGGCTCGCGTCGGGACTGCTGGATGCGGGCGCGGCCTACGCCCGCGAGGGATGCGTCTACTTCCCCGGGGCCGACGTGGCGGGCCGAGCGGGGCTGGACCGGGCCGAGGCGGTGCGGCTGTCCGCGGAGTATGCCGGCCGCCCTGACGACCCGGCCAAGGACGATCCGCTGGACATGGCCGTATGGCAGGCCAGCGAGGACGGCCACCCGGCGTGGGACTCCCCGTGGGGGCCGGGCCGGCCCGGGTGGCACGCGGAGTGCGCCGCGATGGCGATGTCGGTGTTCGGGCCCGCGGTCGACATCCACGCCGGCGGCATCGACCTGATCTTCCCGCATCACGCTTATCACGCGGCGATGGCCGAGGCGTTCACCGGTGTGCGGCCGTACGCGCGGACCTGGCTGCACGTGGGCACGGTCACCATCGCAGGCGCGAAGATGGCCAAGTCGGCCGGCAACCTGGTCCTTCTCGAGGAGCTCCTTGCCGGGTATCCGGCGGCGGTGATCAGGCTGATGATCCTGGACCGCCCGTGGGCGCAGCACTGGGACTACCGGCCGGGGCTGCTCGACGCGTCGGCGGCCAGGCTGGAGCACCTGTATCAGGCGGCCGGGCGCGCCACATCCAGCGATCCGGCGGCCATGAGCGAGCTGCGCCGGCTGCTGGCTACCGAGCTCGACGTTCGAGCCGCGCTGGACCTGGCCATCGAGACCGGCGGCGGGCCCGCCCGCACCCTCGCCAGCATCCTCGGGCTCACCTGACGGCGCCCGAACGGCATGTCGGGAAACCGCCGCCGGCCGGGCGGCGACTCCGCGGCCGGCGCGTCAGCCGATCTGGTGCACGTTGAACCGGGTGATGATGCCGTCGTGCACGAAGTAGGTGCCCTGATAGGTGTTGACGGTCCCGTCGGTAAGTCGCGCGGTGAGCTCGGCGGTCACGATGTTGCCGGACACGAACTGAATCGTGACGCGGTCGTGGGCGGTGGTGGCGAACCCGCTGACGAAGCTTTGGTATGACGACCCCGTGTTGCGCCCGCCGAGCCGCCACGCCCGGGCGTAACGGTGCTGGTTGATCGCCGCGTAGTACGCCTGCACGGTGGCCACCGCACCGGGCGTGGGAGCGACCGCGGTTGCCGTGGGGGTGCCAGAGCCACCCGGCGTGCTGGGGGTCGCTGCGGCGCTCGATCCGGCCGTCGCTGCCGGGGCGGCCGCCGACGGGCCGGTGCCGCCGGTGCGGTGCAGCACCAGGTAGGCCACGCCCGCCGCCCCGAAGAAGAGCACGAGAAGGATGGCGGCCACGCTGGCGGCGACGGCGGCCCGCGACCGCCGCCGGATCGGCGGGGGAGCCGGATGGCCGGCCCACCAGGGGGCGGACGCATCCTGGTCGGCTGGCGGCGGGAGTTCCTCGCTCATCGCGCTCCAGCGGCGCACCGCCGTCCCGCGTGTTCGGGGCCGGGCGGCGGCTCGCGCCGGAATCTGGTCGTGGGTCATGGGAGACCCCGCGGACGAACAGTATCAGTGGCGCGATCGGATCGACCTCAACCTGCCCGGCGTGCCCGGCCGCGGCCCGCGCAGAACCGGCCCCGCGCGCTGCGGCCGGCACGCCCGGTGCATACCTGAGTCCGGTATGTTCGTCGCATCGTTGAGCGTGAGGGAGTACCGATGCGGCTCACCAAACTGGGACATGCATGTGTCCGCCTCGACAAGGACGGGGCGGTGCTGGTGATCGACCCGGGCGCGTTCAGTGACCCGGCGGCCCTGTCCGGGGCCGACGCCGTTCTCATCACCCACGAGCACTTCGACCACATCGTGCCTGATCAGCTCCGTGCCGCCCTGGACGCCGATCCCGGGCTCCATCTGTGGTCCACGGCGGCGGTGGCCGAGCAGTTCGCCCACCTGGGCGTCCGGGTACACCCGGTCAGTCACGGCGACACCTTCTCCGCTGCCGGGTTTGACGTGCACGTGTACGGTTCCGAGCACGCGGTGCTCCACCAGGACATCCCGGTCATCGCGAACACCGGTTTCATGCTCGATGGCAAGGTTTTCCACCCGGGGGACGCGCTTACCGTACCCGAGGATCCGGTGGAGACGCTGCTGCTGCCGGCCAGCGCGCCCTGGCTCAAGCTGTCGGAAATGATCGACTACGGCCGGGCGGTAGCCCCGCGGCGCGCGTACACCATCCACGACGCCCTGCTCAGCGAGACCGGCCTGCAGGTGCTCGACAACTTCCTCGGCATGGCGGTGGGCGCCGGTGGCGGGACCTTCTCTCAGCTCGCGGACGGGGCAAGTATCGATCTCTGACCGCCACGGGCCGCACTCTCCGGTGATACCGCCGGGCAGGCGGCCTCGGACGGGAAGGGCCTACCCCGGCGAAACTGGGGTAGGCATTTGCGTGAGGTCTCCTCTCGCGCTGGCCCGCGAGGCTGGCTGACCCACGGCGGAGGGAGTCGCGATGGTGGCGCAGAAGCTTGACAAGCAGGCCAAGGTGGCGGCCGCGGCGAACGGTCACCCGCAGCGGCTGGACAAGAAGCTCTACGAGCGGGAGCTGTACCGCCTGCAGGCAGAACTCGTCAAGATGCAGGCGTGGGTGAGCGACCAGGGCGCCCGGGTGATGGTCGTGTTCGAGGGCCGCGACGCGGCCGGCAAGGGCGGCACCATCAAGCGGGTCGCCCAGTACCTCAACCCCCGGGTCGCCGGGATCGTCGCGCTGGGCGCGCCGACCGAGCGGGAACAGAGCCAGTGGTACTTCCAGCGCTACATCGAGCACCTGCCCGCGGGCGGGCAGATCGCCTTGTTCGACCGCAGCTGGTACAACCGGGCCGGGGTGGAACACGTCATGGGGTTTTGCACCAAGGAGGAGTACCACCGGTTCCTGCACCAGTGCCCCATCTTCGAGCGGCTGCTCGTGGAGGACGGCATCCTGCTCCGCAAGTACTGGTTCTCCGTCAGCGACCAGGAGCAGGAAGAGCGGCTGCTGTCCCGGCTGGAGGACCCGCTCCGGCAGTGGAAGCTCTCCGGGCTCGACCTGCAGTCCATCACCCACTGGGAGGACTACTCACGAGCCAAGGACGAAATGTTCGTGCACACCGACATTCCCGAGGCGCCCTGGCACGTGGTGGAAAGCGACGACAAGCGGCGCGCCCGGATCAACATGATCGCGCACCTGCTTTCCACTATCCCCTACCAGAAGGTGAAACGGCCGAAGATCGAGATCCCCTCCCGCCCGGCATCCCAGGGCTATATCCGCTCGCCGCGCGAGATGCAGACCTACGTGCCCGACCACGCCGCCACCCTCAACCGCAAGCACGGGCATCACGGGCGGTCCGGCAAGGGGCACGGCAGCAGCGGTTCCTGACTGCCCGGCCGGGAACGCGGGAGTCAGCTGATTCCATGTGCCAGCTCCTGGCCGGCCCCGGTGCCAGCGGCACGCTCACAGCGCGGGACATCGACACGGCGCGGGGTCTTCGGTGACGATGCAGGCTATGGGTACGGACCGTGTGCTTGTCGGCCGCGACGCGCAGGTGGAGGCGCTCGAGACGTTCCTTCGCGGGGACCCGGTCACTCGCCCGCCGGTCCTGCTCGTCGCGGGCGAGGCTGGGATCGGCAAAACGGCGCTCGTGGAGCAGGTGCTGGCCGGCGGGGAGCAGCCAGTCCTGCGCGGCCGGGCCGCCGGCTGGAAATCGGCCGGGTACGAGGTGCTGGCACAGGTCCTCAGGCCCGCCGCCGGGCGCGGGCCTGCGGCGCAGACCTCCGGGCTCCCCGGCGACCGGCCGGCGGGGGCGGGACGTGAGCTGGCACTGGTCCTGCCCGAACTCGGCCCGCCGCCGGCCCAGGCCAGCCGGTCGGCCCTGGCCGCGGCGATGTGCTCGGTCCTGTCCGGCGTGGCAGGGTCCGGGCGGCTCGCCGTGTTCCTCGACGACCTGCAGTGGGCGGACGAGGCGACGCTGGACCTGCTCCCGGCGCTGGCCGACGCCCTCAGTGGCGGCCCGGTGAGCCTGATCGGCTGCTACCGCAGCGACGAAATGCCGCGAGATCATCGGCTGCGTACCGTGAGGGCGGAGCTGCGCCGTGCCCGGCGCCTCGCGGAAATCGACCTCGCCCCGCTCCCCAACCCCTGCGTGGCTGTCATCCTCGCCGCGCTGCTGGGGGCCGAGCCACGGCCTGAGCTGGTGAGCGCGGTGGCCGGCCGCGCGGACGGGGTCCCGTTCGCCGTCGAGGAACTCGCGACCGCGCTGCGGGTGGGCGGGCACCTGGCGTACCAGGGAGACATGGTGGGCCTGACGGGCACCGGTGACGCCGTGGTACCCGAGGGCATCCGGGAGGCGGTGCTGCTTCGGGCAGCGCGGCTGGACCCGGCCGCGGCATCGGTGCTTGACGCCGCCGCCGTTGCCGGCACCGAGTTCGACGTGGAGCTGGTACTGGCGGTGGCGGACGCCCCGGAATGGCCGGAACAGCTCACGTCCTGCGGGCTGGTGTCGGCGGTCAGCGACGGCCGGGCGGCATTTCGCCACGCGCTGACCAGGGATGCTGCCTATGCCGCCGTTCCCTGGTCGCGCCGGCGCGCGCTGCACCAGGCGATCGCCGGCCACCTGGCGGACGGGCACGCGCCGCCCGCCCTGATCGCCGGGCATCTGCTCGCCGCGCGCGATCTGGCCGCGGCGCGCGCTGCGCTGATCGCGGCGGCGGCGGCCGATTGCGCGGTCCACGCCTACCGGGACGCGGCCCGGGCGCTGCGCACGGCGCTGGACCTGTGGCCGCCCGGCCGCGAGGATGCCGAACGGCTGGCGGTGGTGGACCAGCTGGCACGGTGCGCCGAGATGTGCGCGGAGCACGCCGAGGCGGTCACGCTGCTGCGGGAACTCGCCGACGGGTACCGGGCGAGCGCGGCCCAGGACAACCTCGGCGGCGTCCAGCGCCGGCTGGCGCTCGCACACGAACTGCTGGGCCAGTGGGATGCCGCACTGGCCGCCCGGGAGGCGGCCGCCGTGGCCTTCGCCGCGGCGGGGCGGCCCGCCGCGGCGGCCGTCGAGCGCCTGGCGGCGGCGTCGCATCTGCGGTCGGCGGCGAGCTTCGCTGCCGCCCTGGACACGCTCGTGGCGGCGCGTTCCGACGCCGACGCGGCCGGGCGGGCCGATCTCCTGCTGCGCATCGACGGGCTGCATGGCAACGTGCTGGCCCGGATGGGCCGGACACGGGAGGGCATCGCCGCGGTGCGTGCCGCGCTCGACGCAGCCCTGGCGCAGGCGCTTACTGGTCCCGCCGCCGAACTGCACCAGCGGCTGGCCGACTCGCTCGAGCACGCGGGCGAGTACCACACCGCCATCGCCACGTACGCCGCCGGGTACGAGTTCTGCCAGGCGCACGGCGAACAGGCCTCCGGGCAGCTGTGCCGCGCCTGCGTCACGGCGGTGCTGTTCGTGGCCGGGCACTGGGACCGGGCGCTCGAGGTGTGCGCGGACGCGGCCGGCGCCGAAGGCGCCCTCGCGCACGCGCGGGCGGTGGGAACAGGTATCGGCGGCCTGATCCATGCCTTCCGCGGTTCGGCCGCCACCGCCCGCCGCGAACTGCTGGCCGCCACATCGCTCGCCGCCAGGATCGAGCTGACCCCGATGGAACTGCTCTCGGCGTGGGGCCTGTGTGTGCTCGACGACGCAGCGGGCGGGCAGGCGGAGGCGGCGGCCCGGGCCCGGCGGATCCTGGCGCGCTGGGAGGAGACGGGGGAGAGGCACTACTCGATCGCCATCCTGCAGTGGTCGTCCACGCTCTTCGCCGAGTCCGGCGACCCGGCCGGGGCGCGAGCCTGCGCTGCGGCCCTGGCCCGGATCGCGGAGGCGACCGCGCAGCCGGAGGCGCTCGCCGCGCTGGCGCACGCCCTCGGTGAGACGGCGCACCTCGACGGTCAGCCCGGCGCCGCCGCGCAGGAACTGCTGCGCGCGGCGGAGTCGTTTGGCGCTCTCGGCCTGCCGTTGGCAAGCGCGCTGGCTCAGCGCCGGGCGGGGGCGGCCCTGGCCGGAGCGGGCGAGGCGGCGCGTGCCGCCGATCAGCTGCGCTCGGCGTACAAGATCTTCTCCCGGCTGGGGGCGAACCGGGCTGCCGGGCAGTGCGCTGCGGGGCTCGCCGCCTTGGGCAGGAAGCCCCCCGGGCGGGCCCGGGGACGCCCGCCGGGCGCCCTGAGCCGCCGGGAGCGTGAGGTCATGGAGCTGGTGGCGCAGGGCCTGACCAGCCGTGATATCGGCGGCTTCCTGTTCCTCAGCCCGCGCACCGTGGAGATGCACGTGCAGCACAGCCTGGACAAGCTCGGCTGCCGGACCAGGGCAGAGGCGGTGCGCCGCCTGGCCGAGCTCGGCGCCTGGTCCGGGGCGGCGGCCGGACCAGCCGCGGCCACCGGATCGGCCCCGGCGACCGGTCCGGCCGTGGTGACCGGGCGCACGGCTACCGGATGACTCTGCAGACGTCGGGCGCGGCGGAAGCCGGTCACGCGCCGCTCCTTTCTGCAGCGAAGTGTGTCACCGGCCGGGCGCGCAGGCCCGGGCAAGAGCACGATGGCAGGATCACTACCGCGAGGGAGGACGAATGACAACCCACGAAATCCGGGTCGACCGGAGCAAGACCCTGGCCGAGGAGCCGGGGACCGGCCACAACCGCTGGCATCCGGACATCCCCCCGGTGGTGCGCTGTGAGCCCGGGGACGAGGTCGTGCTGGAGACCAGGGACGCCCTCGACGGGCAGGTGCGCGCGGGCGGCTCGCTGGACGACGTGGCCGCGGCCAACCTGGATGTCGTGCACCCGCTCACCGGCCCCGTCCACGTGGCCGGTGCCGAGCCGGGCGATCTGCTCGCGGTGGAGATTCTCGATGTCGAGCCCGACAGCTACGGGTTCACGGTACAGATACCGGGGTTCGGCTTCCTGCGCGACGTCTTCCCCGAGCCGTTCAAGGTCGACTGGGATATCGCCGGCGGCTGGGCCACCTCGGCCGACCTGCCCGGCGTGCGCATCCTGGGTTCACCGTTCATGGGGACGATCGGCCTGAGCCCCGGGCACGAGCTGCTCGCCGCCACCACCGCGCGCGAGCAGGCGCTGATCGACCGGGGCGGTCTCGCGCTGCCGCCGTCAGCCGCCGGCGCGGTGCCCGCCGACCCGCGCCTGGCCGCGGAGGGCCTGCGGACCATCCCGCCGCGGGAGCAGGCCGGCAACGTGGACATCAAGCAGCTCGGTGTGGGCACAGTGCTGCTCATCCCGGTCGACACCCCGGGCGCGATGTTCTCGGCCGGCGACGGGCACTTCGCCCAGGGCGACTGCGAGACCTGCGGCACCGCGATCGAGATGCGGGCGACCCTGCGGGTGCGGTTCAGTCTGCGCAAGGGGGAGGCTGCCAGCAAGAACATCCGTGACCTGCAGTTCGCCCGCAACGATTACTTCCTGCCGCCGGAATTCGCCGTGCCGCGCCGGTTTTTCGCCACCACCGGGATCTCGGTCACCAAGGACGGTGTCAACCACTCCGAAGACATCACGCTCGCCGCGCGCAACGCCCTCCTCAACATGATCGATCACCTGGCCCAGCGCGGCTGGACCCGCCAGCAGGCCTACGCCATCTGCAGCGTCGCCGTGGACCTCAAGATCAGCCAAGTCGTCGACGCGCCCAACTTGCTCGTCTCCGCGTTCCTCCCGGAGGACATATTCACCGGCTAGCCGTGACCGTCGACGCCTGCGGGTGACCCGCCCGGCCGGGTGCCGCGCCGCGGGCCCCGTCGGGAGTTTCCTTGCCCGCTTGATACGCTCGTGCGACGATCTCCACAGTGGTGACCGGCCAGCCCGGGCCGCCAGGTGAACCGCACGACCGTGCCGCCCGTGCATGAGGATGGCCCCGTACCGGCAAGGGGGAGCGACCGTCGTGGCTAGGCCCCGGACCCGGTGACCGCCCCGCCCGCCAGCGACGCCCGCCTGCGCGGCGAGCCGGTCGCCCGCAGCGTTTTCACCGGCCTGCCCGCGCGTTACGACCGGCTTGCCTACCTGCTCTCGCTGGGGCAGGACCGGCGCTGGCGCCGGGCGGTCACCGACCATGCGGCCGCCGCCGCTCCCCGGCTGGTGCTCGACGTCGCGACCGGCCCGGCCGGGGTCGCGCTCGCCGTTGCCGCCCGGACCGGCGCCGATGTCGTGGGCGTGGACCTCAACGAGCCGATGCTCCGGGCCGGCCTTGGCAACGTCCTCCGGCCGGGGCTGCGCGGCCGGGTGCGGCTGGCCGCGGGGCGCGCCGACCGGCTTCCGTTCGCCGACGCAACCTTCGACGCGGTGACCTTCTCCTACCTGCTGCGTTACGTGGACGACCCGGCCGCGACGATCGCCGAGATGGCCCGGTGCCTGCGCCCGGGAGGGACCATGGCGAGCCTGGAGTTCTCTGTCCCGCCGCAGCCGGTATGGCACGGCGCCTGGTGGTGCTACACGCGGCTGGCCCTGCCCGTGCTCGGCGCCATCACCGGCGGCCGGGCCTGGTACCAGGTGGGCCGCTTCCTGGGACCCAGCATCTCGGCGCACTACCGGCGTTACCCTATCGACGCGCACGTCGCGGCCTGGCGCGCGGCGGGCCTGACCGGCGTCGGGGTAGAGCTGATGAGCCTGGGCGGCGGGCTGATCATGTGGGGCAGCAAATCGTGAGCAACACCCCGGAAAGGCCGGCCTTCTACGCGGTCGGCCGCGGCACCGGGGGCCTGGGTGACTGGGTGACGCTGCTTCACCCGCCGTACACGCTCTGGCACCTGTCGTATGTAGTGATGGGCGCGGCCGTCATGCCGCCCCTCGTGGTGTGGCGGCTGGTCGGCACGCTGGTCGCGTTCTTCCTCGCGGTGGGCATCGGCGCGCATGCGCTGGACGAGCTGAAGGGCAGGCCGCTCGGCACCGGCATCGGCTCCACCGTGCTCGCCGTCACCGCCGGGGTGAGCATCGCCTGCGCCGTGGTGATGGGCCTGGTCGCGGGCGGGCTGCGGCTGCTGCCGTTCGTGATCGTCGGCTGCCTGCTGGTGTTCAGCTACAACCTGGAGCTGTTCGGCGGGCTACTGCACAGCGATGTCTGGTTCGGCCTGGCATGGGGCTCGTTCCCGGCATTGGTCGGCGCCTACGCCCAGCACTGGACGCTGTCGGTGGCGGCGGTGGCGGTGGCGGCGGCCGCGTTCTTCCTCTCGATGGGCCAGCGCGCGCTCAGCACCCCCGCCCGGACGCTGCGGCGCCGGGTCAGCGCGGTGTCGGTACAGATCACCTTCACCGACGGCACGCAGCGGCAGCTTGGCCGGGCGGACCTGCTCGCGCCGATCGAGCGGGCGCTGCGGTTCTTCGTCTGGGCGACGGGCGCGGTGGCCCTGGCGATGGTGCTCGCCCGGTGAGCGGGGAGCGTTTCGACGCGGTCGTGGTGGGCGCGGGCCCGGCGGGCAGCATCGCCGCCCTCGTGCTCGCCCGCGCCGGGGCCCGGGTGGCGCTCGCCGACAAGGCCTCCTTCCCCCGCGACAAGGCGTGCGGCGACCTGGTGGGCCCGCGCGGCGTGCAGCTGCTGGCGGAGCTGGGCGTCCACGTTCCCGATGCGGGCCAGGGCTCCGACCTGCTGGCGGTCGGCCCATCCGGGCGGGCCAGCAGGCTTCCTGCCTTCCCGGGGCGTGACTACGCCGGTCACGGGGTGGTGGTGCCGCGGCTCGTCTTCGACGACGCCCTGCGCGAGGCGGCGGTGGCCGCGGGGGCGCTCCCGGTCCAGGCCAGGGTCACCGGGGTGGACGCCGACGGCGCCGGGAAGGTCCGCGCCGTCATCGCGGGCGACGGCCGGCGCCTGGCCGCCGATGTCGTCATCGGCGCGGACGGGGCCCTGAGCCCGGTCGCCCGCCTCGCCGGGATGCTTGATCCGGGCACGGCGTTGTGGGGGTTCGCGATCCGCGCCTATCTGCCGGCCGAGGTGCCGCTGCCGCTGCTCGTCCTGCTGGATGCGAAGCCATGGCGCATCTACCCGGGTTACGGATGGCTTTTCCCCGGAGCGGACGGGCAGGCGAATGTGGGCATCGGGGTCGGCATGGGCACCACGCGTCGGCAGGTGGCGCTGCGCGATGACCTGGCCCGGTTCTGCACGATGCTTGCTGGGCGCGGCGACATCGGGCAGGGCGTCCGGCCGGGACCGGTCACCGGCGGCTGGCTGCGGATGGGCGGCACCGGGACACCCGCGGCGGCCGCGAACGTGCTGTTGGCGGGCGATGCGGCGGGCCTGATCAACCCACTGCAGGGCGAGGGGATCGCACCGGCGATGGTCAGCGGCCGGCTGGCCGCCGAGGCCGTGCTCGCATGCCCGGCGGACCCCGGCCCCGGCTACACCGAGTCGCTGGCCGGCGTCTTCGGGCGCTACCTGCCCGGGGCCGCGGCACTGCAGAGCGCGCTGCTGCGGCGGCCGAGGGCAGCCTCGGCGGGCGTGCGGCTGCTGACCGCGCCGGTGGTGCGCCGGCTCGTGGCCGGCACCTGGTCGCTCTACTGGAACGGCCTGGTCGAGGGCGCCCGGCCGCGCCCGGCCGCGTGGAGCGCGGGCATGGTCCAGCGCGCGGCCGGGCTGCTCGCCGGGCAGGCCGGCCACCGGATGGCCGCTCAGCCCAGCAGCCCCGATGGGGGCACTCCCAGCCTCACCCCGTCACCTCAAGTGCGGCAGCAAGGAGACGCCCGGCTCAGGGGACGCTGACCTGCCTGCTGGTCATCCGGCGAAGTAGTTGTGCTTCTTCGACCCGTTCAGCACCGTGCGCGCGGGCTTGGCCGGCAGCGTGGACGCGTCGACGAAGGTGCTGCCGGTCGGCCCGGCCTGCACGGCCTTGTGGGTGACGCTATGGGCCAGCACCTGCTTCCAGGTGTAGAACCACTGGGTGTAGCCGTCGTCCCAGGTGCCGGCGACCGGGCTGCCCGTGATGGTGATCGGATCGCCGGGGTTGGACCGCTCGTAGTACCACTGGGCGTGCTGCGGGGACAGGTTCACGCAGCCGTGGCTGACGTTGATGAAGCCCTGCTCCCCGAGCGACCACGGCGCGGCGTGGTAGTAGTTGCCGCTCCAGGTGAACCGGACCGACCAGTACACCGGGAGGTTGTGGTAGCCCGGCCCGCTCATCAGGGTCGGGTTGGCCTTCTCGATGGTCAGGTACGTCCCGTTGGCCGTGTCGCGGCCCGGCATGCCGCTACTGTCCGGCCAGGTGGCGTAGTACTTGCCCTTCCAGTAGATCCGCGTCTTGTGCGTCCTGGTGCTCGTCACGCCGATCAGCGAGTTACCGATCCGGAACGACTGCCTCAGGTTGGTGGTCCCGTACACCCCCGGAGCGGCCTGGACCCCGTTGAAGTGCGCCACAAAGCTCACCTTGGTGTGCTGCCGCCAGAAGGTCCTGGGGCGGAAGGCCAGGGTCTGGTCGCCGTCCCACATCCAGGCGCCCACGACCGGCTTGGAGCTCTTGATGTCGATCGCCTTCTCCACCGCGGCCTTGTGGGTGACCGGCTGGCTGAAGTTGATCGTGATCGGCATGCCGACCCCATAGGTCTGGTTCAGGCCCAGGATCGTGCTGGCCGAGAACGTCGCGGCCGGGGTGAGGGTGCGGAACGAGCTGATCGTGGTGCTGGCCCTGCCCTGGCTGCTGACCGCAGCGACCGTCACCTTGTAGTGGGTGCCCGTCCGCAGCGGCCAGTTCGTGTGCCAGGCCGACGCGCCCGCCGCGAGCGTGCCGCCGACCTGGGACTTGCCCGCGGTGACCGTGACGTTGCTGATCTTGCCCGAGGAGACCTTGACCGAGATGCCCTTGTTCGGCCTGGCGTGGGTGTTGCCGTCGGCCGGCGTGATGGTGACCTGGGCGGGCGGCGGGGCGGACGGGCTGCCCGCCGCCTGCTGGTGCTGGCCGGTCCCCTGGGGGGCGGGCGAACTGGAGCACGCCGCGGCGAGCACGGACACCAGCCCGACAACCGCCATGACGCCCAGTCCGGCCCGGCGGCTGCCCGGGATACCGCGCTGACCTTGCCCAGTGAGGTCCCTCTCCAGCACCCTTGCCCTCCTGTTGTGCTGATGCCCAAACCCGGTGGCCGCGTGTGCCAGGCGTCCACCGCCGTCCGAGACTACCGCCCAGTTTGCCGGGAAGACGCCGTGTCCTCGCCCGGCGCGGCGGGTTCGGATCCGGCGTCCTGCTCGCGTGAAGCTCCCCGTAGAGAGACGAATTCGGTGCCCCGAAAGTTCACGCCCTCCATTATCTTCGCCGAGCGGCGCCGGCGCCAAACCCAAAGCAGCAGGATAGCGGCAAGCAAGGCTATTCCGATGGCCGTCCATGGGACCACATCACCCACTCTGTCGAACGGAGTGAGAGCCCCGGCAGGTGTCAGTCCCAGGCGCACGGTCAGCAGCCCGCGCTGTGCCGCGGTCATCGAGGCGAGCAGGCGCCCCTGCGCGTCATAGGCTGCCGAGTCGCCGGTCAGCGCCGCCTGCACGACCGGGCGCCCGGTCTCCGCGGCCCGCAGCGCGCCGAGCGAGGCGTGCTGCGCAGGGGCCCAGCTCTGCTGGAACGTGGAGTCGGAGGTCTGGTACACGATCAGCTGGGCGCCCCGCCGCGCG
>DAITAE010000048.1:0-14641 GCA_036824445.1 Streptosporangiaceae bacterium
AGCTCCCGGCGGGCGTCCGTCATCTGTTGATCGCGGCGTGTGCCCCGCGGGCGCGAGTTCGCCGCAACCTGATCATGCCCATCGCCGCGAGTAGCCCGCCGCCGACTATGGCCGCCAGCCACAGCATCGGAGAGGTGCCCGGCGCCTGCGGCGCGGTACCCCCGAGGCCGGTCGCGGCGCCCCCGGCGGGCATGGTCCGGCTGCCCACCGCGTCCTTCAGGCTGTGGATCCGCAGGCCACTCTGATTGTCGAGCACGACGAGCGTGTGAATGGTGTTGGCGCGCAGGAACACCCGCTTGGTGGCGGATTCGCTGTAACCGACGGCGCGGAAGGCCTGCCAGCCGGGCGAGATAGCCAGGTAGCCGGTGTAGCTGCCGAGCCGCAGCGGGCCGCCAAGCGTGCGGCTGCCGTTGTTGACGGTCACCCGGTGCTGCTGCACCGACTCCTGGACGACGCGCACGAGCGCCTTGTCCGGGCTCGACCTCATGGTCTCCTTCAGCACCTGGACGCCGAGGTGGGAAGCGGGCCCCATGCTCACGATCGTGTAGGCGGTTCCGGGTGCCACCTGAACGCTCGCCGACAGCATCGGCGGGGATGTCGGCGCGGCGCCGGCATCCCGCATCGCGATCGTGTACTGGCCCATGGGGATGGCCGCGTAAGACGACACATCGCCGTAGCGGACGTGCTTGATCACGGTCGCGTTGCCGGACCCGCCGAACGACTTCAGGTATATGTCGAAATCGGGCGCACTGGGCGACCAGTTGCCCCACCGAATCCACCCCGTGTCCTGTGCGACCGCGGCTGGTGCGGCCCCCATCAGGACCACGGCCAGCGACAACGGGACCACTGCCATCAAGGCGCGTAGCCTCATTTCGGTTCCCTCCCCACCGGCCAGGCCTCAGCCCGCCGGCCATTCGTCTTGATTACTGAGTAACCGGACGGCCCACCAGAAGCCCCAGCGGGCTCGGCGCGCCAAACTCGATGCGCAGTGCGGCGGCGCCGTCGGCGAGCCGCACCAGAGTCACGTGCGCGGGCAGGAACACCGCACGCTGCGCGAGCACGAAGGAGCGCATGCGCCGCAGTTCGGCAGTGCTCTGACCGGGGCCGCGCACCCCAGATACTTCCATCGCCCGCAGCGGTAGGCCCGCGGCGGCGCCCGGAGCCGCATCACCAAACGCCATGACGTTCACCGGATGTGAAGCCGCCAGCGCCGCGAGCGTGATCAGAACGCGGGAGTCCACCATTCCGGTGCGGAGTTCCTGCATGGCGGCGTCCCCCGCGTGGATCCGGGGGCTCTTCATCAGCTCCGCCGCAGCCTTCCGGCGGGCGGCCCAGTCAGCGGCGAGCGCGGCCCGGTACGCTGCCGCTCCGCCCGGAGCGACGGCGCGAACGTCGATCCGTGCCGCCCCGGATCCGAAACCGGCGATGACGCCGGGCGCGCTCTGCCCCAGAATGCGGCTGCCGAGCAGGTTCCGAACGGTCTGCGTCTCCACGATCACGTTGCAGAAGCGCAGACCCGTCGTCCGGGACCGCAGCATGAGCAGGTTGCCCGCCGGCAGGCCCTGCGCCTCAAGCACGTGGCACATGCCGGGATCGCACGCCACCATGGCGTCGCGGCTGACCTGGCGCGCGACCCACACGGCGGCCGTTTGACCCGCTGTGGTCGCGGCGGCATTCTGGCCCGCTGGGCCGGTGAGCGGGCCGACACGGGCATTCTGCTGCCCGGCGGCCGGCCCTGTGCCGGCGTGCCTGAGGAAAGAAACGGTCAGCCCACCCACGACCAGCGCGGCGACGGCCAGAACGGCCACCACGATCGCCCAGCGGTGCCGAAATAGCCTGCCCAGCGCGGCCCAGCGCCGCCGCAGCCACAGGCGCACCGTCGTGGCAAGCACGGCCGGCCACGGTGGCTTGGGGCGGTCCGCGCCGGGCCGATCGCCGCCGGCCTCGGGCTGGGCAACGCGGACGCTGCCGGGCAGTTCGGCACGGGCGTCGCCGGGCTTTCCTTTGGGGGCGTCGCTGGGCTGCCTGATGCGGGCGTCGTCACCGTCGAGCTCGTCATCGGGGCCTAGGGCCTGACGGGCCGTGCCCAACGCCGCCTCGAGCGCCAGCAGCGAAGCCTGCCCGTTCTCTCCCGGCCGTCGCGGCGGCCGGTAATTGCCCTGCTCCCCCATCCGCGCCACCCCCAGGGCCGCGGCTATCTCATCGTCAACCCGGCAAACAACGACCCACTGTAACAGCCGAATTCGGACGATGTGCCCGTTTAGTTCCAAAATTGCCAATGACAATGGCGCGCCGTAGCCGGGCGGGCGTTTACCAGCCGTCATACGCGACCGCCGGACTGCGCCGACGCGCACAAACACTCGGCGGACCGGGCCGACGCGCACAGGCACAGGCCGGCCCGCGCTGGCTCGCACAATCACCCGCCGACGCCCGGCACGGACGCGATCACCATCCAGCCTGGGCACCGGCGGCTGGCAGGGCGCCCGTTCGGGCCCGGCCGCACCGGCACCACCTTGAACCCTGACCGAAACCCGGCAGGCCCCGGTGCGGGCCGGGGCCTGCCGGTCGTTATGCGAAAAGGAAGCCCTGCGGCCTTCGTCACCCTCCAATACCTGCCTAACGAGTGAGGGTGGTGGCCGCCGCGGGCCACGGCCGCCGATCGTGGCCGGTCAGCCCTCCCGCCTCATCCGCCGGTAGTCGTCCTCGACGGCGGTCGGGTCGGCGAAGAAGACGTCGTAGCGAATGCGCGGTGCCCGGCCGCGGGCCGGCTTGCGGAAGAACACCATCTTGCGCCAGGTCATGACAGCTCCCGTAGTTACGTGATCGCCATGGTCGTGACTGTAGGGGGATCCGGCCGGCGGCTACGATCCAATGACGTGGCAGGAACGCAGACCAATCTGGCGTGGGAGACGCTGCTGGATCTGTCCGCGACCCGCCCCGGCCCGCTGCATCTGCGGCTGCGATCGGCGATCCGCGCCGCCATCAGGGATGGGCGGCTGCCCCTCGGGGCCGCCGTGCCGCCCAGCCGCACGCTCGCGACCGACCTGGGAGTTTCCCGGTGGACCGTGACGCAGGCATACAGCCTGCTGATCGCGGAGGGATACCTGGCCGGACGGACTGGTTCGGCGACCCGGGTCAGCTGGTCGCCTGATCCCGGCGCCGACCGGGATGCAGGCCCGGTGCGGCCGTCCGAGACGCCGCCCCGGCCGGCGCGCTTCGACCTGTCCCCGGGCCGGCCTGATCTTCGCGCCTTTCCGCGCCGCAAGTGGGCGGAGGCGGTGCGGACCGCCGCCGAGACCGCACCGTTCGACCAGCTCGACTATTCCCAGTCGGGCGGGCACCCGCGGCTGCGCGCCGTTCTCGCCGACCACCTGAACCGGAGCAGGGGGGCGGCCGCGGAGCCCGGCACTATCTCCATATTCGCTGGCGCCGGCCAGAGCATGTCCCAGGTCTCGCACGCCCTGCTCGCGGCCGGTCACGCGGCGATCGGCATGGAGGATCCCGGCTCCAGCAGGCTCGTACAGGCGGCACAGATGGCGGGGCTGGAGCTGGTCGGGCTGCCGGTCGACGACGACGGCCTGGTGGTCGGTGAGCTCGCGAAACATCCCGGTCTACGAGCGGTGTGTGTGGGGGCAGCGCGTCAGGTAGCGACCGGCTGCACGCTCGCGCCGCGGCGGCGGGCGGCGCTGCTCGATTGGGCCCGGGATGTGGACGGGCTGGTCGTGGAGGACGACTACGACTCCGAGTTCAGTTACCGCCGGCCCGCGCTGCCTGCGATGCAGGGCGTGGACCCGGCGCGGGTGGCATTGCTCGGCTCCATCAACAGGACGCTGGGCCCAACCGTGAACATCGGCTGGGTTGTGGCGCCCCGGCGATGGGTCCAGGCCGTGCGGACCGCCGGCGACATCCCGGTCATGCCCTCCGCGCTCAACCAGCTCGCGCTGGCGCACTTCTTGGAGTCGGGCGATTACCACCGGCATCTGCGGGCATCCCGCCGGCGGTTCCGGGCCCGCAGGGCCGCGCTGATGGGTGCGCTGGAGCGCAGGCTGCCGGGATACCGGATCCGCGGAACCGATGCCGGGCTGGACCTGCTTCTCGAACTGCCTCCCGGCACGGACGCCGCCACGATCGTCGCTCGGGCACAGCGTCGGGACATGCTGCTGTGCAACCTGGACGACCTAAGATTCCGCCCCGATCCCGGCAAGCCCGGGCTCCTGCTCGGGTACGGCAACCTCAACGATCCGGTGGTCGATCAGGCGGTTGCCGTGCTGGCCGAGATAATCGCAGACGACGGCTGACGGCGTACCGCTGCACCCAGCGGCGTTACCGTGGGGACCCGCCCTCGCGCGCCTCCGGGATGGCCGTGCCGCCTTCGCCCGCTTCCGTCCCGGGCTCGAACGCGGACGCGAACAGGTACATGACCGCGAGGCTGCGGTAGGGCCGCCACGGCTCGGCGATCTGGAGCAACTGCTGCTCGCTGGGCAGCTGCCCCAGGCCGTAGGCGCGCTGGACCGCCCGGCGCAGGGCCAAGTCACCCACCGGGATGACGTCGGCGCGGTCGAGGTCGATGATCAGAAATCCGCGCACGGTCCAGGGGCCGATGCCCGGGATCGCGGTGAGCGCAGCCTCGATCTCCTCATCGGAGCTTCGCTGGAACATCTCGTCGCTGAACTCACCGGCGGCGAACCGGCCGGCGAGGGTGCGCAGCGTCTCGGCCTTACGCCGGGACAGGCCCGCGCGCTGGAACCGCTCCGGCCCGGCGTCCAGGACTTCCTGCGGCTCGGGCAGGTGCCCGCCGAAGAGGCCCTCCAGCCGGGCGAGGATCGCCCGCGTGGACCTCACGGACAGCTGCTGCCCGATGATCTGGAACAGCAGGGCCCCGAAGGCGTCCATCTTCGGGAGCTCCCTCATCCAGGCCCGCGGCTCGAAGTCCGGGTTGGCGTCGATGAGCGACGCGAGGACCGGATCCGCGTGCCGCAGGTACGCGCGCGCATCGGCGAACTGATCGGCCATCGCCCTGGGACCTCCTACCGGGACGCACTCCGCCCGCTGCCGGACATAAAGACGCCCTCGGGGAGGAAACTACATAACGGATCTGACACAGCCAGTGTCCGGCACCAGGCACAGGGTCAACAGGGGCCGAAACGATGAGCACGAAGCGATGAACAACAGCGAAGGGACCCTGGCGCGGATCGACGAGATCGCCAGGGACGTCCTCGGCTTCGCCGAGCCGCGACCGGCCCAGCAGGAGGCCGCGGCCGCGCTCGCCTCCGGGCGCGACTGCCTGGCCGTGCTGCCCAGCGGCGCCGGGAAGTCGGCCATCTACCAGATCGCGGCCATCGCACTCGGGGGCCCGGCTATCGTCGTGTCTCCGCTGCTGGCGCTGCAGCGGGACCAGGCGGACGCGCTGCGGGAGCGCGGCCTGGTGGCGGTGACCGTCAACGCGCTGTCCGGCCGGACCGCCAGGGATGACGCTGACGCGCTGTTGCGCAGCGGCCGGCCGGGATTCATCTTCCTCGGGCCGGAGCAGCTGGCGCGGGACGACGTGCGGGCCAGCCTGACCCGCGGCCCGGTGCGGCTGTTCGCGGTGGACGAGGCGCACTGCATCGCCTCGTGGGGCCACGATTTCCGCCCCGACTACCTGCGGCTGGGCGCCGTCATCGACGCGTTCCCGGCGCGGCCCGCGGTGGCCGCGCTCACGGCGACCGCCGCCCCGCCGGTGCGCCAGGAGATCATCGGCCGACTGCGCCTGCGCGACCCCCGCCAGGTGATCCGCGACTTCGACCGGCCCGAGATCCACCTGTCGGTGCGCGCGTTCCACCGCGCCGACGACAAAGAGCAGGCCGTGCTGGCGAACGTGCGCGATCAGGCCGGAACGGGGCTGGTGTACACGGCGACGAGAAAAGAGGCCGAGGCCTACGCCGCGCTGCTGGGCGTCCTGCCCTACCACGGCGGGCTGGCCAGGGCCGAGCGCGTGCGGGCCCAGCGCGCGTTCGAGCGCGGGGCCACGGTCGTAGCGACCAGCGCGTTCGGCATGGGAATCGATCGTCCCGATGTGCGCTTCGTCGTGCATGCCTCCGTTCCCGGCTCGCTCGACGAGTACTACCAGGAGATCGGGCGGGCCGGCCGGGACGGCCAGGCGGCCGGAGCGATTTGCTGCTACCGGGCCGAAGACCTGGGCATGCACCGCTACTTCGCGTCGGCCCTGCCGGACGAGCGCGACCTGGCGGCCGTGGCGGGCGCCGCAGACCGCCCCGTCGGCCGGCGCGAGCTTGCGGCCCGCACCGGCATGCCGCCGCTGCGGCTCGCCGAGCTGCTCAACCTCCTGGAGGCGGTCGGCGCGGTCCGGCTCCGCCGCCAGGTCGAACCGGCCGACGACCCACCAGACCCGGCCGAGGCCGCGGCCAGGGCCACGGAACTCGCCCGCCACCACCGGTCCGTCGAGCGATCGCGCGTGGAAATGATGCGCCGGTACGCCGAAATGACCGACTGCCGCCGCCGGTTCCTGCTCCGCTATTTCGGCGAGGCGGTATCCGAGGCATGCCGCCACTGCGACAACTGCGACGCCGGCCTGTCCCGGCCGTCCGTGCCCACCGGGACCTTCTCGCCCGGCGAACGGGTCGAGCATCGCGAATGGGGGCCGGGCCTGGTGCTCGCGGCCGAAGGCGACCGGCTCACCGTGCTGTTCGACGAGTACGGGTACCGGGAACTGGCCACCCAGGTCGTGTCCCGCAAGCACCTGCTCACCCCGGCTTGACATAGTTGGGGCATGGCCCGTTCCGCACCGCGTCATGATCGTGATGCTGGCGGGCCCGCTGCCGTGCTGGCCGAGAAGGCCGCCTTGCGGCAGGAAGTCTGGTCCGCCATGAGCGCGGCGAGGGTGGCCCGGTTCCCCGGCGCGGCCGGGCGCATCCCGAACTTTTCCGGCGCGGAAGCAGCCGCCGAGCGGCTTCGCGCCATGCCCTTCTGGCGCCGGGCCAGCACCGTGAAGGCCAACCCGGACGCCGCGCAGCTGCCGGTGCGCCAGCGCGCACTGGAGGACGGAAAGACCGTGTACATGGCGGTCCCGCGACTGGCCGGGCGCGAGCCGTTCTTCGCCCTGGACCCGGATCACTTGAGCGAGCCGCCGCGGAAGGCGGCCTCGATCAGCGGCGCGGCCCGCTCCGCCCGGCGGGTCGCGCTGGCCGGCCTGTCTCCGGTCGACGTGGTGGTGATGGGCAGCGTCGCGGCAGGCGAGGACGGCGCCCGGCTGGGCAAGGGTGGCGGGTTCGCCGACTTGGAGTTCGCGCTGGCCACCGCGGCGGGCCTGATCGGGCCGCAAACCGTGGTTGTCACGACCGTCCACGAACTCCAGGTGCGCCCGGCCGGAGTGATCCCGCTGACCAGCCACGACGTGCCGGTGGACTTCATCGTCACACCCGAGCGCGTCATCGACTGCCGAACCCGGCACGGGCCGCGGCCGGCCGGCGGCATCCGCTGGGAAGACCTGACCGAGGAGAAGATCGCGGCGATACCGCTGCTATCGGCACAGCGAGCAGAGCGGCGGTAACCCGGGCTCCGCCGCACGCGGCGGGCGGCCCGTGCCGCGCTGCCGTGGCAGCGCCCACGGGGCTGGCGAACACAGACGTTGCCTGGAGCCGGTAACGGCATAACGTGGTGGTATGGACCGGTTGCTGGTCGGCAACGAGTATGCGAGCCATCTCACCGACGCCGACCTCGCGCTGCTGGCCTCGGCGGCCGCCGCACAGGGGGTCACCGGCGGCGCGACCGGGCCGGTGGACGCCTCGCGGCTGCGCGGCGACCCGGCGGCACTGCTGCGGCTGCTGGAGCATCCCGGCGTGTCCCGCGGCGTGCTCGGCGAGGGCGACGCCGGCCCCGGCCGGGCGGTGCCGGCCTCTCCCTTCCTGGTGTTCGCGGTGTTCGTGCAGCGGGCCGCCGCCGAGCTGGCGTCGGCGGGCCACGTGCCGGAGCGCACGGGACCGCGCCAGCGCGTGCCGTTGTTCGATGCGCCCGCACTGCGGGACTTCCTCGCCGCACCAGCCCGGCGGCTGTTCCTGGCCGAGCTCCTGGCCTCCTTCACCCGGGTCGCCAGTGGCCGTTACTGGGCCCGGACGGGCGGGCGCCCGCGGGCCCGGCGGTTCAGCGAGCTTGACCCGGTCCGGCTGGCGGGCCTGCTGGATGCCGTCCCGGAGGCCGAGCGGCCCGGCGTCTACCGCAGGCTCGGCGACGTGGCGCTGTTCTTGACCGGGGTGTTTCCCGACTACGCGAGTTCCCGCGCCCTCGGCCCGGTCAACGCGGCCCGGCTGCTGCGCGCCGCCCGGCTCCCCGCCGCGCAGCAGGAACGCCTCGCTGCCGAGCCCGCGATCGAGCTGCTGGAGCACCTCGGCGCCCGCTGGTACCGGGCCGCCCGCGACCTGGCGCCGGTGACCACCGCGCGCCTCACGGTGGTCGGCGAGGTGGCCGACCGGTTCCGGCAGGCCCGGCGCGTGCTCAACCACGTCGCCGACCGGTACTTGTTTCCTCCCGGCAGCCCCTGGTTCACTCAGCCCAGCTCCTAGATGGGGACGAGCGGGCGGCTGACCAACTGGGCCGGGAACGTCGCGTTCAGCGCCACGAGGGTCCACCGGCCCGCGTCGGTGGCCGAGCTTCAGCGGCTGGTGGCTGCCGGCGCGTGCGTGCGGGCGCTCGGCACCGGTCATTCGTTCAGCCGTATCGCTGACACCCCGGGAGACCTTGTCTCGGTGGCTGGTCTTCCGAAGATCATGAAAGTGGATGCCGAAGCGGCGACCGTGACGGTCAGCGCGGGCGTCAGGTACGGAGAGCTGGCACCGCACCTGCATGCGGCGGGCTACGCCCTTCGCAACCTTGCATCGCTCCCGCATATCTCGGTGGCTGGCGCCTGCGCGACGGGGACGCACGGCTCGGGGAACTCGAACGGCAACCTGGCGACGGCCGTCTGCGCCATGGAGATGATCACGGCTGGCGGCGACGCCGTCACCATGAGTCGTGAGGCCGACGGCCCTCGGTTCCGCGGGGCCGTCGTCGGGCTCGGCGCACTCGGGATCGTCACCAGCCTGTCGCTCGACATCGTGCCGGCGTTCGGCATCCGCCAGTACGTCTACGAGAACCTCCCGCACGAGCAGTTGTACGAGCACCTCACGGACATCTTCGCCAGCGCGTACAGCGTGAGCCTGTTCACGGACTGGCGGAGCCCGCGGATCAGGCAGGTGTGGCTGAAACAGCGGGCTGGTGAGCACGATCCCCCGACGCCGGGGACGCGATGGTACGGTGCGCTGGCGGCGGATGGTCCCCGCCATCCGGTGCCCGGCCTGCCCGCCGCCAACAGCACCCAGCAGCTCGGCGTGCCCGGTCCCTGGCACGAGCGGCTGCCGCACTTCCGGCTGGATTTCACGCCCAGTGCCGGCGACGAGCTGCAGTCGGAGTATCTCCTGCCCCAGCGGCTTGCGGCCGGTGCCCTGCGGGCGATAGCCAGCATCGGTGACCGGGTGGCTCCCGTCCTGCGGATATCGGAGATCCGCACAGTCGCCGCGGACGACCTGTGGCTGAGCCCCAGCTACCGGCAAGACAGTATGGCGATCCATTTCACCTGGATCAACGATGTTCCGGCGGTCATGCCGGTGCTGGCCACGGTCGAGGACCGGCTGGCTCCGTTCGGGGCGAGGCCCCACTGGGGAAAGCTCTTCACAACGAGCCCAGCGGCGGTGAGCAGGCTTTACGACCGGCTGCCCGATTTCCAGCGGCTGCTCCGCAGCCTTGACCCCGATGGCAAGTTCCGCAACAAGTTCATCGATACCTACGTCCCGGCTGACCGGTGATCTCAGCTTGCCGGCGGCGGGTCCCTGACATCGCGGGCAGCTATTCCGGTTTCCCTGCTGGGCGCGCAGAGTAGGTGCCAGAAGGTGGGCCACGCGGGTGATGCGACGGTCGGGGCAGGTGAGCAGGTTCAGTCCGCTCGGGGGTACGGGAACTCGGCCGAGCGCCGCTGGAACGAGAGGATCTTCGGGTTGCGGATCACGCCGTCGCGGATCTCGATCGCCCGCCGGATGGTCTCGTCGCGGTCCCAGGAGCCCGGCCCGTCCATCACGGTGCGCAGGTGCGGGAGCAGCGCCTCGCTGATCTCCCAGGTGGCGGAGTTCCACAGGTACGAGGGGCTGTGGTCGACCGCGTAGTAGTGCAGTCCCCCGCCGACGGCGAACAGCGGCTCCGCGAACGAGGTGGGCCGCGCCCATTCAAAGCCCATGCCCTCGTCGCAGGACACGTCGACGAACAGGCTGCCTGGTGCGAACAGCCCCAGCTCGTCGCGCATGACGAACATCAGCGGCGCGTCGGTGTCCTGGAGCACGCAGTTGACGACGATGTCGTGCTGGGCGAGGAACTCCGCGATCGGCACCGGGCCGCCCGGCGCCCGTACCAGGATCCGCCCCGGCCCGCCGGCAGCCCGCTCGAAATGGATCATGCGGACCGACGGGATCGGCGACGCGACCTCGGGCACCTTGCGGTGGGTCAGCACGGTCACATCGAAGATCCCCAGCGCGGTCAGCGCGGTGACCGCGCCGCGGGCGGTCGCGCCGAAGCTGATCACCGCCGCCCGGAGGCGCGGCCCGTACGCCCCGGTCCTGCCGTTCAGCTGCAGGGCGTGCAGCACCGAGCAGTAGCCCGCGAGCTCGTTGTTCATGTGGAAGACGTGCACGCCGAAGCTGCCGTCGGTCGTCCAGTAGTTCATAGCCTCCCAAGCGATCATGGTCAGCCGGTGGTCGATGCCCAGCTGGGTGACCGCGTAGTCCTGGACGCAGTGCGGCCAGCCCCACAGCACCTGGCCGGCCCGCAGCTCGGCGATGTCCTGCTCGGTGGGCTTGGGCAGCACGGCCACGTCGCAGCCCGCGAGAAGCTGCTGCCGCGAACGCAGGCCGGCCACCAGCGGGGCGAGCTGCGCGTCGGCCATGCCGAACCGCTCGCCGTAACCTTGCTCGAGGAAGATCCGTGCCCGCAGGTCGGCGTCGATCCGGTCCAGGTGCCGCGGGTGGACCGGCAGCCGGTGTTCGTTCTCCTTGCGGGAGGTGCCGAACAGGGCGAGGCTGAGCGGTTCCATGCCTCAGGTGACCAGCGTGGTGCTCAGCACCTGCCGGACCGCTTCGACGATCTTGTCCTCGTTGGGCAGGACGTGTTCCTCCATCGGCTTGCTGTAGGGAATCGGCGTGTCAAGCCCGGTGACCTGCTTGATCGGCGCCTGCGTGAACATCCGCACCAAGCGGTCCTGATCGAGGCCCTGCTCGTCTGCCATCTCGCCGCTGCGCCTCCTCTAGCCCCGGCGGGCTCGCACACGCCGCCCCGCGCCTGCCCATCAAAGCCTCCGGACCGGAGCGGCGGGTTGTCAAGCAGCCCGCAGCCCGCCCGCCGATGAGGGGGGAGGCGCCGTCTCAGAGGCCGTGCTGCTCCTCGGCCTCGGCCAGCCGCTGCGCGAGCTCTTCGGCATCGCGGGCCGTGATCAGCTCATACTGGGTGGGGTGGCCACGAGGCGGCATTGCCCAGTAGTCGCCGGTCGTGCGGCCACGCCAGATCGACCATCGCGGGTACCGGCGCCTCAGCTGCTCGAGTCTGATGTCCTCGCCGGCCCCGCCTCCTGCGGCGCTCACCCCGGGGGCCGGCAAGCGGCGAATGTCGCGGGATGTCCCACAGGGTCTACCTCCCTCGCTGACGGGCCCATGGTGCGCAACGCCAGTGCATATCTGGAGAACGCCGGCATTGTCGCAGCGTTACCTGTCCGCGTCGGATTTCGGCTGGCGAGGGGGTCACCGGGTCATGGCCTCCAGCCGCGCGCGTTCGGCCTCGCTGAAGGGGACCGGCTTTCGCTGGCCGGAGTCCCAGCGGACCGTGACGACACGCGCCTCGGCCACGACCTCGTTCGCCGGCGTAATGATCGTTTCACGGGTGGTGAGGCTGGTCGTGCCCAGGCGCTCCACCTCGATGCGCACCGTCACCCGCCGGTCCGGGTAGCGAACCTCCGCCCGCAGATCAACTTCAAGCCGGACGACCACATAGATCGGATCGCTGGCGAGGGTCTGCGCGAAGAAGGCGTCCCGGCCCTCCTCGAGGTAGGTCAGGAACACCGCGTGATTGACGTGACCCAGAGCGTCCACGTCACGCCACCTGACGTCGACCTGATGCTCGAACATCGCGCGCATGTGGATGACCGGCTCCCGGCTAGCTGGCGGGCTTCTCCCAGATCGAGACGTGCTGGCCGCTCTCGCTGGTGAAGGGCTCGCGCGTCCACCCGTCCCAGCGCTCGCGCAGCCCCAGCCCGGCGAGCTGGGCCATCAGGTCGAGCTCGGCCGGCCACACATACCGGAACGGGATCGACCAGTACTCGCCGCGGCCGTCGGCGACCTTGACATAGTTCGAGCTCATCGCCTGCGTGGCGACGTCGTAGACATCGAACGACCACTGCGTCGGGCTCACGTGGAACGGCACCACGGTCTGCCCGGGCGGCAGCCGCCGCAGCTCGGGGACGTGAACCTCGATGACGAAGCAGCCGCCGGGCTCCAGGTGATCCGCAACGTTGCGGAAACACGCCACCTGTGCCTCCTGTGTCGTCAGGTTCATGATCGTGTTGAAGACCAGGTAGGCGACGGAGAACGTCCCGTCCACCCTGGTGGTGGCGAAATCGCCGATCGTCACGCCGATCGCGTCGCCGCCGGGCTTGGCGCGCAGCCGGGCGACCATCGCCCGCGACATGTCGATGCCGTGGACCGGAACGCCGCGGCGCGCCAGCGGCAGGGCGATGCGCCCGGTCCCGATGCCCAGCTCCAGGGCCCGGCCGCCGCCCGCGAGCTCGGCCAGCACCTCGGCCGCCGCGTCCACCACGCCCGGCTGGAACATCTCCGCGGACGGATCGTCGTAGGTCGCCGCGACGCGTTCCCCGAAGTAGCCGTCCTCTTCGTCCATCGCCCGACGGTACCGCGGAACGCTCGCGTGCGTAGCGTGGCGGGAGCGGGAGGCAGCGCATGGGAGGGCGCGGTGGATGACTGCACGTGGGTCCACGACCTTGGGGCCGTGGACCTGGATGAACTCTCCAACCTGTACCGGGTCGCCCCGCTCGGTGACAAGCCGCCGGAAGCGCTCGCGACGGTATTCGGCAACAGCATGTTCATGTGCTTCGTCTACGCCGGTGGTGTCCTGGCCGGCGCCGGGCGGGTGCTGGCCGACGGCCTCGACTGTGCCTACATCGCCGACGTGGCCGTCCACCCGGACCACCAGGGACGCGGGCTCGGCAAGGCGATCATCCGTCGGCTGGTGGCCCTCGCCCGCGACCACAAGAAGATCATCTTGTACGCCAACCCCGGGACCGAGGGCTTTTACGGCAAGCTGGGCTTCCTGCGCATGAACACGGCGATGGCGATCTGGCAGGACCCGGCACGCGCCGTCGAGCACGGCCTGCTGAGCGCGGAGCCCTGAACGCCGCAGGCGACCCGATCTGCCCGGCGGTACCGAGGACGAGGAGTACGGGTGCACTTTGAGCATTCCGGCGAGATCTGGCGTGACTTCCCCCAGCTGGTGCCCGGCGCCTTGTACGCCGAGGGAATCACCCACGACGTGCCGGTCGGCCCTCGCACCGGCGCGTTCCTCGCCACCGCCAGATCCCGGCTGGCGGAGCGGCCGGAAGGTGAGCTGCCGGAGATACAGGCGTGGCGGCGCGCCTTTTCGAGGATGGGGCTGAAGCCGACCCAGTACCGGTGCGCTGCCGAATCGCTGCTGCGACGCTTCCGCAAGGAGGGAGCCCTCCCCGAGCTTCACCCGCTCATCAGCCTCTGCAACGCCGTCTCGCTCGCCTTCGCCATCCCGGTGGCCGTCTTCGACGTCTCCAAGATCACCGGCCACCTCCAGGTGCGGTACGCGGCCGGCGATGAGCAGTACCTGACCTTCGCGGGGGACGTCGAGCATCCCGACGCCCACGAGGTGATCTTCGCGGACCAGGCGGGCCGGGCGCACGCCCGGCGGTGGACGAACCGGCAGAGCGGCCTGTCGGCCGTCCAGAACTCCACGACGGCTGCCCTGATCGTCGCGGAAGCCCTGCACGACTCGGCGTCCTCGGACGTGCCGCAGCTCACCGCGGCCGTCGCCGGCGAGCTGGATGCCCTCTGGTCCGTCACGCCGGCTACCGCCGTGCTCAGCCAGTCCTCGCCGCGCTTCACGTTCGGCAAATGACCCACCCGGCCATGCCAGCGCCCGCATGGCGATCGCGAAATTGAGATGCAGCCAGCTGCAACGCGTCAGCGCGGGCGGCATGTGGGTGATGGGTTTGCCGTGATAGACAGGCCTGCATGGCACGGATTGTCGTCTCCGCGGAGGGCATGGTGGATGCGCCGGCGGATACGGTCTACCACTATCTTGCGGACATGCGCGAGCACCATCCGTGTTTCCTGCCGCCGGCGTTCTCGGACTTCCGGGTGGAGTCCGGTGGCGTGGGTGCCGGCACGATCACGCGGTTCAAGGTCAAGACGGGCGGGCGTACCCGCGAGTTCCGGATGACGGTCGCCGAGCCCGAGCCCGGCCGGGTCCTCACCGAGTCCGACACCGAGTCGAGCATGGTCACCACGACCACGGTCTCCGCGCGGGGCAGCGG
>DAITAE010000510.1:0-3734 GCA_036824445.1 Streptosporangiaceae bacterium
CCGTGTCTTCTTCCGCAAACGGGTGGACACATGACCGCCCGAATCGCGGCATGATCGCGTGACAGCCCGGCCATCGGCAGATCGGTACTTCGAGTAACACGGTCGCTAATGGTGTGCGCCACCCTCGACGGGGCGACGAGCTCCGGCGATCGCTTCTTCCCCGACTGACAGGGTGCCGCCGGTGAGCACGTCGCACCAGACGCCGAAGAGACCACGATGGTGACGGGCCAGGGTGCGAAAGACGCCGGCATCGGCTTCCAGGCCGGGCTGGGCGCGGGTCACCATGGTGCAGCGGATGCACGGCTGGAGGGGCACCAGCACGACCGCCCCGATTGACAGGGTCCTGCCGACCCATTCGTCTTCAAGCCAGCCCTTGCCCTCGACGTCAATCAGCACGTTGGGCCGAAAGCGCCGGGGATCCCAGACGCCGTCGGGGTGCAACTGTGCGGCAGTGCGCAATGACGCAGTGGAGAGCACCAGAACGGCGGCGGAGTCGACGTACCGGCCCGCCGGCATCGTCCACTCGATCGCCTGGCTGTTGTCGTCGGTCGCGTCCGCGAAGTACTCGGCTCGCCCACCTGCGTTTCCTGCGGAGGCCACCAGGGAGACAGGGCTCCCCAGCCACCGCGACAGGAGACCGTCGGTACTGTGCCCCGGCCCGACGGCAGTACAGCCATCGGGAAGAGTGATCATCGGCAGCTCATCGTCATAGGACGCGACCGCGCCGAGCAGTTCAGGCCGACGACGGGCAGTCAAGATCCGGCCCGTCCGCAAATCGCGGATCCCCCAGCGCCGGTCGCCCACCAGCCCGTCGTACTCGAAACGGGCCGACTCCAGCCGCTCGCCTTGCAAAGACTTGACGGCGTGGCGCCACAACCCCAGGACTTCCATGACCCACCTCTGCGGCCGAGCCGCGCCTCCACCCTGCAAGCGCGGCACCCGAAGCATGCGCACGCCGACGACCATGCATGATCGTAAATAGCCTGACATGAGCGCACGGCCCCCATCACACGGACCGGTGTCCCGGCCGCACACGAGCGCTCTCGCCGACAGATCCGGACCGATACACAGAGCTGCCCGATCTGTGCGCCTCGGCTGATATCGCCGAGGAGTCGCCAGCCGCCCGTAACGGCGTCTACGCGCGCACATTCACCGGGTCGCCCTACGTCTTCTGATCGAGGTTGTGCCATCCGCATGATCCGGCGGGATCGCATCCTTATCACGATCGCTGACGCTGTGAACGTCCGGATCTGCCCCGCGATCCGCGCGTCGCCAGGTCTGAGCCAGTCAGAACTGCTGTTGGGCAGGGCCTGATATGGCTTACGGGATTGGCGCGGCGGGTTGGGTGCGAGAGCGGAGGATAACTGTTACCACCTGAGCTGGGCGACCCTGTCATAGTCAGTCGAGGAGTATCCGGCCAGGCCCTCCGACAGGGCGAAGATCCACTCCGCCACACTCAGGGACAACGCCAGGCGGCTGCACCGGGCGCAAAAGTGTGGCACCTCCAGGCGCACCGAGTCGTCCGCCTCGAGCCGCACATAGATCAGCGCCGATCCCTGCAGCGTCCGCCAGCCATCACCTTCGCGTGCCAGCGTGATCGCCCGCTGCTCTGCGTGCGTCCGGCACTGGTCATGGTGGCCAAGCTCCCCGAACTTGCAGTAGCAGTGGTCTTCCCCGGGAAAGGGCACGCCGTTGTTACCCCACGCCAGCAGGCTGCCGTCTTTCACCAGCACCGCGGCGTGCCGAGTCCGCGCATGGGAATCGCGGGCCAGTTCCGCCGCCCGCGCTACCATCTGCTGCGCCACCTGGCTGTCCTGGCGGTTAAGCGGCCGCCATTGGGGTTGCTGCCCTGGTTGCACGCCTGCCATCCCTTCGCAGCGAAGACTAGCCCTTCGCCAACGGCCCAGCGACCCCACCTGCCGCGATGCGCCCATGCCATCGGCCGGGCTCGGGTAAGCGTGTCGTCCAGCGATTGGTGGCTCAGCCTTGACGGCCAGGCTGCGGCCGCACGCCACGGGCAGTCCTGCCAGCGAGGAATCGCTGCAGTGGACGTGACCTCACGGCCGTGGATGCGGTCCCGTTCTGCCGCGATGCTCAGCACGACAGCTGCTGTGCGACAGTGGAGATCATCAGTCCGTGCCGCTGAGTTAGCTGGCAGGCTGGCCGCGCGAGGGCGTCCGGAGGAGAAGAGCAGCCATGAACGACCCTGGCCTCACCCGTGTCGCGGTCTATATCGACTTCGACAACATCGTGATCTCACGGTATGACCAGCTTCATGGCCGGGGCCAGTTCCAGCGTGACAAGGTGCGCGGGTTCGACAGGGCCGACGGATCGGCCGATCCCGGCGTCGCGGACAAGTTCCGGCGCGCCACGGTGGATGTCGGCGCGGTGATCGACTTCGCCTCATCGTTCGGCACGCTGGTGCTGACCCGCGCCTATGCGGACTGGTCAGACCCGGTGAACGCCGACTACCGCGGGCAGCTCGTCAGCCGGGCGGTGGACCTGGTGCAGCTGTTTCCCGCCGCCGCCTACGCCAAGAATGGTGCCGATATCAGGCTGGCGGTGGATGCGGTGGAGGACATGTTCCGCCTTCCCGACCTGACCCACGTGGTGATCGTGGCCGGGGACTCCGATTACATCGCCCTCGCCCAGCGGTGCCGGCGTCTGGGCCGTTACGTCGTGGGTGTCGGGGTCGCTGGATCGACCAGCAGATCGCTTGCCGCGGCGTGTGATGAACTGGTGACCTACGACGCGCTTCCGGGCATCACGCCCACCGGCGCCGACCGGCAGCCAGCCGCACGGACGGCCGGCGCGCAAGCCGATCGTGAGGAGCCCGCCAGCGCGCCGCCCGCGCGGGGCTCACGGCGTAGCAGGCAGCCCGCGGCCGCGGTGACCGACGGGAGTGACCTCGATTCCGAAGACCCGCAAGAGCTGGCGACCAGGCTCCTGGAACGGGCGCTGCGGCTCGGCCAGGAAAAAGATGACGCGGACTGGCTGCATAGTTCCGCGGTGAAGAGCCAGATGAGGCGCATGGACCCGTCCTTCAGCGAAAGGGCACTCGGCTATCGTTCATTCTCAGACTTCATCAAGTCACGAGAAGGCGTCGCCGAACTCGACGAGACAAACCGCGGACGGCTGGTACGGCTCAACCCGGCCCTGACCGCACAGTAGGCAAAACGTGCCGACGGCCGCGCAAGATGCCATCCCCATGCCGCGCCGAGGACTGCAGAGCGTGATGTGCGCCCGCCGCTTTGCGACAGTGCACTCTATGCCGCGGACCGCCTGACGGATATTTCGAAGAGGTCGGCGTGGCGTCCTACCGTCGCGGCAGAACCCCCGCTCGCGCCACCATAGGCAGATGAGCCAGGACCAGCCCGAAGCACTACGCGAGCAGCTCGCCAGGCAGGCCACCGAGGCTTACAACGAGCTGACCGCACATGCTGGAGCGCTCTCCCCGGAGGCGGCACAAGCGGCCCGCAGCCTGCGGAACACGCTCACCAGCCTCGTCGCCCTCGGCACCGCCGCAGGTCTGCAGATCGCGGAAATGGAACGAACCATGGCGGAGTTCGAGGCCATCTTCTACGGCGGCGAAATCACCGTGTCCGCCCGCCTCCTGCGCCGCCACCTGTCAGTGGAGCAGCGCACCGAGCTGGCCCGGCTCATCACCGAGCCTTAAGCGCTGACCCCGCCCAAGGGAGCAGTCGGCTGGCCGGTGGCGGCAACCTCCCACCAAG
>DAITAE010000511.1:0-3733 GCA_036824445.1 Streptosporangiaceae bacterium
GTGTACCTCTGCAAGAAACGCCCTTCGGTTCCTGGCGCGTGCGGTGGCGTTGTCATCCTCGTGTCCAACCTAGACGCGAAGGTCAATGCCGAGGTCGTCGACTTCCTGAACGACAAACAACGCGCTAACGCTCTCCTCGATCAGCACAGACTACAGACGCCCGAAATGGCGTCTATAGATGCCCGCTACGCAGAGCTAGAGGACAACAAACTCGCCCTTGAGCGGGCGGCCTTCAATCCCCCTCAAGGCGTCCCACGACTCCCTACCGAACGCTATTGGGAGCTTCGGGGCGAGATCGAGGCCGAACAGGAGCAGCTACAGCGCCGCCGCGTCGTCAACAGAGACGCTCAACCGCTCAGAGAAGCCCTGCGCCGTGAGTGGACGATCGAGGAGTGGGAAGCTCAGGTTATGGAGTTTCGTCGTTCCGTGATTGGGCTCGTGGTCGAGCGTATCGAGGTTTCGCCTACTCCTCGACGCGGCGCAACCAAGGGCCACCACGGCGCCGTCCACAATCCCTATCGGATCAAGGTCAAGCTAGCAGGGTGAGGGAGGGCGATATGGGAGTATTGGGAGACGTTCTAGACCGCCTTGAGCGGGAGGACGAGCTAAAGGCCGAGGTACTAGCGGCAATACGAGCCTTCGAGCGCCTTAAAGAGGTTCGCCCGTCCCGGTGACATGATCGGGGTCTCCCCTGGCAGCATGGCCGGATGAGACCAACCGCCTACCGCCGCAACGCCCGCGGTCCGCGCGACCGCCAGGCCTTCGAACAGGTCCGCATGCAGGCCGGCGCGCTGTTTGCCGCCGGCCACTCCCAAGCCGAGGTCGCCCGTGAACTGGGGGTGGCCCGCCAAAACGTCAGCCGCTGGCACGCCCGCTGGCAAGCGGGCGGGCTGGAAGCGCTGCGCAGCGCCGGCCCCACCGGGCAGGCCCCACGCCTGTCGGATGCCCAGCTTGCCGCCATCGACCAGGCCCTGCGCGAGGGTGCCCGCGCGCACGGCTTCGACACCGACCACTGGACCCTTGCCCGGGTCACCAGCTTGATCGAGCAGCTGACCGGGGTCGGCTACCATCCCGGCCACGTCTGGAAGCTGCTGCGCCACCGGCTGCACTACCGGCTGCAGCGCCCCGCCCGCCGCGCGGTCGAGCGTGACGAGCGGGCCATCGCCCGTTGGGTGGCCGAGGGCTGGCCTTAGGATCTGCCGCAACGCCCGTCGGCGTCGGGCCGTGCTGGTGTTCTGGGACGAGTCTGGCGTCTCGCTGCTGCCGGTGATCCGTCGTACCTGGGCGCCGGTCGGCCACCCCCCAGTGATCCGCCACCGGTTCAGCTGGAAGCGGGCATCCATGGCCGCCGCCCTGTGCTACGGCTCCCGCGGTGGCGGCGCGGCCCTCGCCTTCCATAATCAGGTCGGCGCCTACGACACCGAGACCCTGATCGGCGCCCTGGGCGAGCTGCGAGGCTTCCTCGGCGGGCAGAAGGCAACCCTGCTGTGGGACGGGCTGCCCGCCCACCGCAGCCGGGCGATGGGTGCCTGGCTGCGGCGCCAGCGGTCCTGGCTGGTCGTGGAGCCACTGCCCGGCTATGCGCCCGACCTCAACCCGGTCGAGGCGCTGTGGTCCAGCCTCAAGGGCATGGAGCTGGCCAACCTCGCCGGCGACACCCTCGAGGAGGTCACCAAGGCAGCCCAGCGCGGCATCCAGCGGATCCGCGACACCCACCACCTGGCCTACTCGTTCCTGCGCTACTGCGGACTGTCCCTCTGGTAACCAGACATGTCGCCGGAACGGGCGAACCTCTTTAAGAGCATTGTCGCGGTTCAGTACGACACCGGGTGGGCCCGCCTCCTGAGTACGACGGTCGGTCGAAGTAATGGCCCCGTCGAGCGGCTTCGGCTCAGACCACCCATCAGGTATCACCGGCCGAGCGCCGTGCTGTCCAGCATTCCCCCAGGCCGTGCGGCTTTGTAAGTAGCGCTCTTGGGACGCCCGCGTCCGCCGTGTTGGCACTCAGCCGCATCGCCAGCGGCAGGCTCCGGGAGCCAATACGTTTGCCTAGCGCGACGGAAGGGGTCGCGTGGTGGCCAGTCATTGCCGTAGTCCCCCATGAGGGCGGCGCCCCCGGCCGCAGACGAGGGCGTCGCTGTAGGGTTGCTCAAAATGGGGCTCTTCTGCCGCATCCGTGGGTCCGCTCAGGCTCGTCCGGGCAGCGGCGGGCACAGGCCGCCGAGGGCCAGCATGGCGAGCGCGATGAGCGCCTCCGGGGAGCGGAACCCGAACGCGATCCGGGTCAGCAGCCGCAGCTTGGTGTTAACCGACTCGACCAGGCCGTTGGACAGCCCGTACAGCAGGCTGGCCTGGATGCCGGCCCGGTGGTCGGTGATCGATCGGGCGAGCTTCACGAAGGCGGGGATCCGGCAGCGCCGGGCCCAGGAAAGCCAGGCGTCCAGCAGCGCGACCGCGCGGGCGCCCTTGAGCTTGAACACCAACCGCAGCTCCTCCTTGAGCAGATACGCCTTGTAGAGGTGCTGGTTGAGGGCGGCGACGCGAGCGAGCTTGCTGCGCTGGCGCACGGTCAGGTGCTCCGGGTTCTTCCACAAGGCGAACCGGGCGCCCTTGAGCTCGCGGGCCAGCGCCGGCTGCCCGCTGCGCCGGGCGGCGTTCCAGGTCTGGCGGCGGACCTCGTCTAACGCGTCGGTCGCCCAGCGGACGACGTGGAAGGGGTCCAGGCACAGCACTGCCTGGGGGCAGCGCGTCGCCACAGCATTGGCGATCCAGTCGGCGGCGTCCGCGCTGACCAGGCTGAGCTGGCCCGAGCGGTGCTCGCCGAGCGCGTCGAAGAAGCGGTGCAGCGTGGCCTCGTCATGGCCGGGCGCGGCCCAGACCAGCCGGCCGGTGTCGTGGTCGACCACCACCGTCAGGTAGCGGTGCCCCTTGCGGTGGGAGATCTCGTCGATGCCGATGCGGCGCAGCCCCTCCAAGCGGTCGATGCTCGCCCCGGTCTCCTCTGCGACGCGAGTGAGCATCCGGCCGACGGTGCGCCAGGCCACCCGCAGCAGTTCGGCAACCGCCACCCTGGAGGTGTGGACCGCCAGCCACGCCGCGGTGTCCTCGAACGCGCGGGTGAAGCCGGCGCCATGGCGTGCCCAGGGCACGGCCGCCACGACCACGCCATGGCGGCGGCAGGTCACCCGCGGCGCCTCGGCCTCCAAGAACGCCTGCACGACCCCGAGGTCGAGCGTGCGCCAGCGTCGGCGTCCCTGGCCGTGGTCGTAGCCAGGGCTGCGTCGACCGCAGATGCCGCACCGGCCGCGCTGACCGCGGGCCGGCCGCACCAGGGCGACGATGGCCCCTGCTTCCTCGTCGAACGCCACCTGCTCGACCACGGTGTGCTCGACGCCGAGCAACCGCGCCCATACCCTCTTGAACCGCACGCCGTTCCACCCCCTTGGAACCCAGCCTTCAGACAGCCAGGAACCTAGTGGCGGGACGGCGTGCAGTCATGGAAGACAGCTCAGGTCACCCACGGATCAGTCACAAGAGCCTGATTTCCGGGGCTCGGCACTCCCTGTCCCCCCACCCAACGGGCGGGGCCTCTAACGACGCGGCAGGCTTCGCGTGATGCTACGGACCGCTCAGTCGCCTCCCCCACGGGGCTGTTGACGCTGGGCTTCGACCCGGCCCGTTTCCAGACCGAGCCGCCAGCCTGCTACCGGGCCTCCTGGCAGCTACCCGGACC
>DAITAE010000512.1:0-3729 GCA_036824445.1 Streptosporangiaceae bacterium
AAAACGACTGGCAACCGGGGCCTGCACGTGTACGTGCGGCTCGAGCCGCGCTGGGACTCCTACCAGGTGCGCGCCGCCGCCGTCGCCATCGCCCGTGAGCTGGAACGGCGCAGGCCCGACCTCATCACGGCCGCGTGGTGGAAGGAAGAACGCGGCCAGCGGGTGTTCGTGGACTTCAACCAGAACGCGCCCCACAAGACGGTCTTCGGTGCGTGGTCGGTCCGTGCCCGTCCCGGCGCGCAGGTGTCCACCCCGGTCGCCTGGGCCGAAATCGACGACATCCACCCCGACCAGTTCACGATCGCGTCCCTGCCGACCCGGCTCGCGGCCGCTGGCGATCCCTGGCTGGGCATGAACGACCACCCCCAGTCGCTGGAACCCCTGCTGGCGATGAGCGAGCGGGACCGTGCCCAGGGACTGCTCGACGCGCCGTGGCCGCCCGTCTATCCGAAACAGCCGGGCGAGCCGCCCCGCGTCGCGCCGAGCCGCGCGAAGAAGTCCTGACCAGGCTCAGCCCCGCCGGGCCGGCTCTTACGGGCATCTTCAGGGCCCACGATCGCTGCCGAACGTGACCGCCCGGGTTGGCTCAGGCCTCAGGATGCCCCAGGTCGGCCCGTCGGTTAACATCGCCGGATAGTGGCGCACGGATCCACTGTGGTGGCCGGCGGTGGGGAGGCCGCGAGTATGGGGGACCAGCAAGGCAGTGGTGCGATGTCCCCGGTGAGCCACGAGCCGCCGCAGGCCCGGCCTGGTGTCATCCTCACGCCGGACCAGCGGATCCGCATCTTTGTCTCCTCGACCCACGAGGAGCTGGCCGCTGAGCGGGTGGCTGCCCGGCGCGCTATCGAGCGGCTGCACCTGGTTCCTGTGTGGCATGAACCGGGTGCCCGCCCGGACCCGCCGCGCAGCGCGTCCCGGGCCTTCCTGGAGCAGAGCCACGTGTTTGTGGGCATCTACTGGCAGCATTACGGCCGGGTCGCGCCGGGGATGGACATCTCGGACCTGGAAGATGAGTACCGGCTGGCGTCGGGGAAGCCGATGCTGCTGTACCTGAAGCTTCCCGCTCCCGACCAGGAGCCACGCCTGACGACGTTCATTGACGCCATCCGCGCGGCCGGCGCCACGCCGTACCGGACCTTCGCCACGCCCAGGGAACTGGAGCGGCTGCTGGCCGACGACCTTGCTGTTGTTGTGAGCGAGATCTCTGAGAGCGCGACGACGGGCACCGCAGCGCCGCGCCGGTCGCCGGCCGGGCCGGGCGAGTCTGGGGAGACGGAGCTGCCGGCCGGGACGGTGACCTTCGTTTTCACCGATATCGAGGGTTCCACGCGGCTGTGGGAGACCGAGCCGGTTGCGATGGCGCGGTCTCTGGTCCTGCATAACGAGATCCTCCGCGCCGCGTTCGCCCGCCACGGCGGGGTGGTGTTCTCCACGATGGGTGACGGGATGGCGGTCGCCTTCTCCTCGGCGGCAGGGGCGGTGAGGGCGGCGCTGGAGGCGCAGCGGGCCCTGATGGCGGCGCGGTGGCCGGCCGGGACCGGGGCGCTGAAGGTCCGGATGGGCCTGCACACCGACGAGGCCGTGCTCCGCCACGGCCAGGCGGTGCTCCGCCACGGCCAGTATGTGAACCGGCCGCTGAACCGGTGCGCGCGGCTGATGGCGGCCGCCCATGGCGGCCAGATCTTGCTGTCGGACGCGACCGAGGCCCTGGTGCGCTCGGAGCTCCCCGGCGGCGCCACCCTCGTGGACCTGGGCGAGCACCGCCTGCGGGACCTGGTCGGCAGCATGCACATCTATCAGCTCGTGCATTCGGACTTGCCGCGCGCGTTTCCCGCGCTGCGGTCGCTGGATGCCATCCCCAACAACCTCCCGATCCAGCTGACCGAGATCGTCGGGCGGCAGGCAGAACTGGCAGAGGCCGAACAGCTCCTCACCCGAACGCGCCTGCTGACCATCCTGGCGCCGGGGGGCACCGGTAAGACGCGGTTCGCGATCCAGGCGGCAGCCGACATCGCGGCCGAGTTCTCCGACGGTGTCTTCTTCATCAGCCTCGCCGATATCCGCGCAGACCTTGACGTCGTCCAGGCAGTCGTCGAGTCCCTAGGGCTCGCCCTGTCATCCGATGAAGACGTCAAGGCCCAGTTGCTTACCTACCTGACCAGCAAGCGCCAGCTGCTCGTCTTCGACAACTTCGAGCATCTCCTCGGCGGCGCGTCCGTCATCACGGGCATCCTTCACGCCGCCCCGCAGGTCAAGGTCGTGGTCACGTCACGCGCGAAGCTGAACGTGACGGGTGAGACGGTCTTCACCCTGGCCGGCCTGGAGACGACGTGGGAGTCGCCGGCCGAGGCGTTTCAGGTTAGTGGCGTCCAGCTATTTATCGATGCCGCCCGGCGGGTCCGGCCCGGATTCGTTCTCGAGCCCGGTGACCTCGACCCATTGGCGAAGATCCTTCGCCTGACAGGTGGGTTGCCGCTCGGGATCCTGCTGGCGGCGGCCTGGGTGGACATGTTGGCGGTGGGCGAGATCGCTGCTGAGATCGCCAAGAACCTCGACTTCCTCGAGACCGAGATCAGCGACGTCCCCGACCGGCATCGCAGCCTTCGGGCGGCGTTTGACTACTCTTGGGCGCGATTGAGCCTGGAGCAGCGGAACACCTTCCTGGCTCTGTCGGTCTTCCGGGGCGGCTTCAGCCGTGAGGCGGCGCAGGCGGTCGCGGGAGCGTCGCTGCGCGGCCTGTCGATCCTGGTCAACAAGTCGCTAGTCATGGCGAGTCCCCAAACCGGACGCTATGCGCTGCACGAGCTGCTGCGCCAGTACGCCGAGGCGGAGCTGCGGCGCGATCCCGAGTTCAGCAAGCATGTGGACGAGGCACACGCGGCGTTTTACGCCGCGCTCATGGAAGAGAGCTTTTCTCTGTTCACCCGGAGCGACCAGCCGCGCGCGCTGGGAATGATCGAGCAGGACCTCGACAACGTGCGATCGGCCTGGCGCCATTACCTGGCTGCTGGCAATGCGGCCGCGGCCCGCCCGTTCGTTGAGGGGCTCTATTACCTCTATGAGACGCGCGGTTGGTATCCCGCCGCGATCGGCCTGTTCGGTGAGGCGCTCGACGCCCTCGGCGAGCGCTCCGACCGGGAAGACGTCGTCAAGCTGCGGGCCCTTGCCGGTGCCGCGAAAGCCTGGTTCTTGTCGCGTATCGGCCAGCCGGAGGCCTGCGAAGCCATCGCCAGGGCCGCCGAGCAGACTCTGCGTGATTCTCCGGATCTCGCCGCATACACCATGTCCGTTCAGTGCCTGGCGATATCGCTTTCCTACCTGGGCCCGATGGAGGAGGTGGCCGCCTGCACAGAACCGGCCATAGCCGCGGCCGATGCCGCGCATCACCCCTTCTTCTCCGCCGGGTTGCGGAACTGGCGAGCGTACGGCGCGTTCCTGGCGGGAGATGCCGGCACCGCGATGAAGTTGCTCCACGAGGCGTACGGCCCGCTTGAGCAGTTGGGCGAGCACTATGCGCTGTCCTGGAACCTCTGGATCCAAGCCATGATCGCGACCCAGCAGCATCGTCCCCAAGATGCCATCGATCTCCACACACGGGGGCTGGCGAGATGCCGTGACCTTGGCTACGTGCGGGGAACCATGGTGCACCTCTGGGGCCTCGGGGAGGCCAACCTCGCCGCGGGCAGGTTGGAGGCGAACACCTCTGCCAGGCAAGGAATTTTTGCCACT
>DAITAE010000513.1:0-3729 GCA_036824445.1 Streptosporangiaceae bacterium
CGAACCGCTCCACCGCCGCGACATGGCCCCCCGTGTGGACCACGATGGTGATCACCTGGCCGGACGCGGCGTGGAACGGAACGGTGAGCGACCACGGGCTGGCCTGGCCACCGGCCGGCCTGCAGCAGTAGCTGCCGACCGGGCCGCGGGCGGAAAGCTGGTGAACCTCGGCCCGCAGGTTCTCGTCCACGCCGGTGATCTTCCCCCCGATCCTGACCGGTGAGGTGGCCGTTCCGCCGTAGGCGGGGATGTCGAGGGTGAGGGTGGTGTCGTCGGTGCCGACCACCTCCCACGGGACGTTCTGGCCCGAGCCGAACTTCACCAGGTGGAGGACCGCGGCGGCGCTGACGTGACCGTCCGGGCGGGTGAGGCCGACGGTCACGTGAGCGTCCCGGCCGTTCATGCGGAGCGCCGCCACCTTGTTGATGCGGCGGAAACCCAGGTACCCCTGCGTGAAGGCGAGGGCGGTGCGGCCGGGGTTCAGGTGCCAGGGCTGGTGGCCGCCCGAGGCGTAGCTGGCCTGCCAGGCCTCGACGTCGGCAAGGCTCCCGAACGGGAACAGCGGCTGGTAGCTGAAAGGCGTGGGGCCGCTGGGTGCGCCGGATGTTGGCGCCGTCGCCGTCGCCGGGGCCGAGGCGTGGGGTGACGGCGAGGGTGAGGGTGACGACGGCGGCCCGGACGTCCCGCAGCCGGCGGCCAGCACTCCGGCGGCCGCGAGTGTGGCGAGCCGAATCGTGAGCTTCATCTTGTCTCCCGCGGAGGGCGTGGCGGCGGGCGGGGCCGTGAACAGGAAGAATATCGTGCCACTGACGGCAATGTTCATGGTCTGCCACGCCGGGCGATGAGCACGTAGTCGGCGAGAGCGCCGCTTCCCGGTGTTCCTCTGGACACCGAACCGGCCCCCCGCATAGCCTTGACTGTATGGTCAGTCAAACGGCACGTCCCCCTGCCCCCGTCGACCAGGCCGCGCTCGCCGCGTCGCTGGCGCCGTTCGGCCAGAGCAGGATGCTGCCCCGTACCGCCTACGTGGACCCGGCCGTGTTCGAGTGGGAGCAGCGCCATTTCTTCGGCGGCGGATGGATGTGCGTGGGCCGCAGCGACCAGGTAGCCGAGCCGGGTGGCCAGCGCGCGGAGGCGGTCGGTGAGGGTGGCGTCCTGCTCGTGCGCGATGAGCACGGCGTGTTGCGCGCGTTCGCGAACACGTGCCGCCACCGTGGGCACGAGCTGCTGCCCTGCGGCACGGCCACCCAGCAGAAGGTCATCATCTGCCCCTACCACTCGTGGACCTACGGTCTGGACGGAGGCCTGCGGGCCGCGGCCGGGTTCAAGAACCAGCCCGGCTTCGTGGCGCGGCTGTGGGGCCTGAACGAGTTGCCGGTCGCCGAGTGGCACGGCCTGGTCTTCGTGGACGGCTCGGCCACCGCGCCTCCGCTCGCCGACAGCCTCGCCACGCTTGACGATGTCGTCGCACGCTACGAGCTGGAACGGCTCGTGGTGGCCGGGCAGCACGACTACGAGACGACCGCGAACTGGAAGATACTCACCGAGAACTACCACGAGTGTTACCACTGCCCCGTGATCCACCCCGAGCTGTGCCGGGTGAGCCCACCGAGGAGCGGCGAGAACTACCCCGCGGGCGGGATGTGGGTCGGCGGCTGGATGGATCTGCGCGACGGGATGGCCACCATGTCGCTGGATGGGGCCAGCCACGGGGCGGCGTTGCGCGGGCTGGACGCCAAGGGGCTGCGGACCGTCCTCTATGTGGCCATCTTCCCCAACGTGCTGCTGAGCCTGCATCCCGACTACGTCATGGTGCACCGGCTGGTGCCGCTGGCCGCCGACAGGACAAGGATCGAGTGCACGTGGGCGTTCGCGCCGGAGTCGCTGGCGCGGCCAGGCTTCGACCCCGGCTATGCGGTCGAGTTCTGGGACATCACCAACCGGCAGGACTGGCACGCGTGCGAGTCGGTGCAGCGCGGCCTCAGCTCGCCACACGCGGTGCCGGGTCCGCTCTCGTCGGAGGAGGACGCCGTCTACCAGTTCGTCACCATGGTCGCGCGCGGCTACCAGGGCGAGCCGGTCTGGAACCCGGGACTGCCCGTCTGGTCCGCCGCCCCGGCCCCCGCCCGCTGACAGGCCGGCATGCCCGCCGCACCGGGGCGGGCGGGCATGCCGGCGCTGGCTCCGCTGTTACATGAGGCGTCAACGCAGCCTGTAACCGAGCGGAGGACCATCCGGTGACCGTGCATGACCTTCCCGTGAACACCCTGACCGGGCAGCCCGGCTCGCTCGGCGACCTGGCGGGCTCCACGCTGCTCGTGGTCAACGTCGCCTCGAAATGCGGGCTGACGCCTCAGTACGCCGGGCTCGAGCGGCTGCACGAGCGCTACGCGGGGCGCGGGTTCGCCGTCGTCGGTTTCCCCTGCAACCAGTTCGGGGGGCAGGAGCCCGGCACAGCAGCGGAGATCGGCGAGTTCTGCTCCACGACGTACGGGGTCACCTTCCCGATGCTCGAGAAGGTCGAGGTGAACGGGCCCGGCCGGCACCCGGTCTACACGGAGCTGACGGCGGTGCCGGATGCCAGCGGCGAGGCCGGCGATGTGCAGTGGAATTTCGAGAAGTTCCTGGTCGGTCCCGATGGCAGGGTCCTGGCCCGCTTCCGCCCCCAGACGACTCCCGAGGACCCGGCGCTCATCGCCGCCATCGAGGCGAACCTGCCGGCCTGACCCCGGGTTAGGCGAGGAATTCGATGAGGTAACGGGCGGTCAGGCCGGGAGCCTCTTCGGGGATGAAGTGCCCGGCCGGGATGGGTCCGCCGCGAACCTCACCGGCCCAGGCTTTCCAAATGTCCAGCGGCTCGTACCAGCCGGCGATCGGGCCGCTGTGACTCCAGAGAACCAAGGTGGGGCAGGTGATCTGCCGCCGTCCATGGTCGGCCTGGTCGTGCTGGTAGTCGAGTGTGGCGGCGGCACGGTATTGCTCGCAGATGGCGTGGACCCGGCCGGGATCACGGAACTGGCCGGTGTAGGCGGCGCGAACTTCGGCGGGGAACGCATCAGCCTTGTCCGACCACGTGTCGAGCATGTGGTTCACGATGACCTCTGGCGCCCCGGCGATCAGCTGCTCCGGCACGGGCTCGGGGGCTGCGAGGAACGACCAGACCCAGAACCCGAGGCTGAAGTCCATGTTCGCGCGGCCGAACGCCTCACCGGTGGGAACGATGTCGAGCACCGCGAGACGGGCGACCGCGGCCGGGTGGTCCAGGGCCATCCGGTAGGCGCACCGTGCTCCACGGTCGTGCCCGGCCACGCCGAATTCCTGGTAGCCCAGCGCGTTCATGACCTCGACCTGGTCGCGGGCGATCTCGCGCATGCTGTACGGCGCGTGATCGGGGGTGCTGGGAGGCGTGCCGCTGGCACCGAAGCCTCGCAGGTCCGTGGCGACCACGGTGAACTGCCCGGCGAGTTGTGGCGCCACCTGGCGCCACATCAGATGCGTTTCTGGGATGCCGTGCAGCAGCAAGACCGGCGGCCCCTGCCCACCCCGGCGGCCGTGGATCGTCGTGCCCGTGGTCGCGATGTCGAATTCCTCGAACCGATCGAGCATGAAGCCAGTCTCCCTGCCAGGCCCGCTGTCAGGCCAGGGAAGCGGGGCCGCGTTTGACCATCTGGCCGGCGATGATCGCGCGCTGCACCTCGCTGGTGCCCTCCCAGATCCGCTCCACCCGCA
>DAITAE010000514.1:0-3721 GCA_036824445.1 Streptosporangiaceae bacterium
CGGGAGAAGATGAAGAAGCTGACCCGGTCCCGGCCCACCTGGCCGTCCTGCTGGCTGGAGATCAGCATCCGGGTCAGGCCGATCGAGATGTCGAGGTGGCCGGCCAGCTCGAACAGCGTCCAGTGCGGCAGTGTCTCATCGAGAGGTCGCAGCAGGGTAGGGCGGCGCCAGTCGCTCTCGTTAAGCCCGCGGAACGCCTGTTCCACACGCGCGAGCTCGGCCTCAAGCATCTGCACGTCGGCCTGGTAGTCACTGCCCATCGCGACCTCCCTTGTCGATGTACCGGCATCCGATCCCGGCAACGCAGAACATGTCAAGGCGCCCCCGAACTCTCACGCATCTCACGCTCAGTCGGCATGCGATCACAACGCTCCGCCGGGCGCGCGATCAGGACGCTCCGCCGGGCGCGCGATCAGGACGCTCAGCCGGGCGCGCGATCAGGACGCTCAGCCGGGCGCGCGGTCAGGACGCTCCGCGCAGCACGGCACCGACCCGCCGCCCCGCCTCGGCCACGGCCGCGTCCCGCGCCGCGGTGACCTCCTCGTCCGTGAGCGTCCGGTCCGGGGCCCGGAACCGCAGCGTGTACGCGAGCGACTTGTTGCCCTCCCCCGCCTGCTCTCCGGTGTAGACGTCGAACAGGGCGACCTCCTCGAGGAGGCCGCTGCCCTCAGCGGCCGCACCGGCGGTCAGTGCCGCTTCGACCTCGGCGGCGGGCACCGACGCGGCCACCACCAGCGCAACATCCTGGGTCGCCACCGGGTATGGCGATACGGCCGGCGCTTCCACCGGGCCGAGCGCGGCCGCTGCCGACTCGATCACGGACACGTCGAGTTCGGCCGCGCAGGCCCGTGCGGGCAGCCGGAACGCCTGCAGCACCCGGGGATGCAGCTCGCCCGCGTGCCCGGCCAGCCGCTCCTGCCCCTGCTCATCGGTGATGAAGATGGCCGCGCACCGGCCCGGGTGCCAGGGCGCATGCTGATCAGCCTCCACCCGGTACGGCACCCGGCTTGCCCGCAGCACCTCGCGGATGGCCTCGATGGCGTCCTGCCATTCAGCGGGCCTGCCGTCGCCCCACCAGCCGGCCAGCTCGCGCTTGCCCGCCAGGACCACGCCGAGCCGCAGCGGCTGGGCGGGCAGGCCCTCCTCCAGCGAGGCCACCTCCGCGGCCGTCGGTCCACGGTCCACCCGCAGGATCGGGGCGGTCCCCGGCGAGCCGGGGCGCGGGCGGAACACCAGGCCCATCTCGTACAGCGCGACGTCGGCGAACCCGCGCCCGATATTGCGTGCAAGCACCCGCATCAGCCCCGGCAGCAGCGTGGTGCGCAGCAGCGGCTCCTCCTCGGTGAGCGGGTTGGCCAGCCGGACAGCGGTCCGCCGCGGATCATCGGCCGGCAACTGCAGCCGGTCGAAGTCCGCGGTGGAGACGAACGGCTGGCTCAGCACCTCGACGTAGCCAACGTCCGCCAGCGTCCGGCCGACCGATCTGCGCAGCCGCTGCGGGGCGGTCAGCCCCCGCCCGGCGGGGGCACGCGGCATCCGGGCCGGGATGTTCTCGTATCCCTCCAGCCGGATGACCTCCTCGGCGAGGTCGCTGGGGCCGACAAGGTCCGGCCGCCAGGATGGCGGGAGCACTGTGAGCGTCTCCACGCCGGGGTCGCGCGCGTCCGGCACGGACCCGGGCTCGCCGGCGGCCAGCACCTCGCAGCCCACGTCCCGCAGCCGGCGCACCACCGTGTCGCTGCCGTAGGCCTGGCCGGCCACCCGGTCGGGATAGTCGGCCCCCAGGCTGATCGTGACCCGGGGCACCCCGACGCTGGCATGGGTGCAGCCCGGCACCACGCTGGCCCCGCCCAGCGCGGCGAGCAACGAGACCGCCTTGGCCGACGCCCGCAGCGGGAGCTCCCGGTCCACCCCCCGCTCGAACCGGTAGGACGCCTCGCTGAACAGCCGGTGCCGCCGGCTCATCCTCGCGGTCCCGGCCGCCGAGAAGTGAGCCGCCTCGATGACCAGGTCCCGTGAGTTCTCCGAGATCTCGGTGGCCAGGCCGCCCATGGTGCCGGCCATCGAGATCGGCCCAGAGGAGTCGGTGATGAGGATGTCGTCGGGGTCAAGCGCGCGGTCCACGTGGTCGAGGGTCTCCAGCCGTTCGCCTGGCCGGGCGCGGCGGACCACGATCGGCCCGGTCAGCCGGGTCCTGTCGAACGCGTGCAGGGGCTGGCCCAGCTCCAGCATCAGGTAGTTGGTGATGTCCACCGCCAGCGACACGCGGCGCATCCCGCAGCGGGCCAGGCGCACCCGCATCCACAGCGGGGTGGGCATGGCCGGGTCGAAACCGCGTGCCTCGCGGAGCACGAACCGGTCGCACGCGGTCGGGTCATCGATGCTGGCCGGGTAGACCTCCGGCGACACCTTTTCCACGTCATCGGGCAGCCCGGCATCGGCCGGGTCGGCGTAGGCCGCGCCGTAGGCGGTCGCCAGTTCGCGGGCCACTCCCCGGATGGACAGGGCGTAGCCGCGGTCCGGCGTCACGGCAATGTCGAAGACGTGGTCCGCCAGCCCGGCATAGGCCACGAAGTCGGCACCGAGCGGCGCGTCGGGCGGCAGCACCAGGATGCCGGTGTGGTCGTCGCCGATGCCCAGCTCCGCGGCCGAGCAGATCATCCCCTCGGACTGGCGGTCATAGGCCTTCTTCACGGCGATCCGGAACCCGCCCGGCAACTCGGCCCCCGGGGGAGCGAACGGCACCCGGTCCCCCGTTGCGAAGTTAACTGCTCCGCAGATCACCCAGCGGGACTCGCCGCTGCCGGCGGTCACCTGGCAGTACCGGACCGGTTTGCGGAACCCGGTCAGTTCCTCGATCGCGGTGACCTCGGCGACGACCACGCCACTGATGTCGTGCCCGACCTGCTCGAACGTCTCGACCTCCAGGCCAGCCGCGGTCAGCCTCCGGGCCACGTCGTCCGCATCAGGGAGCGGCGTGCCCAGCGCCGCATACTCGGTCAGCCAGGACAGTGGCGCGCGCATCAGGCCTCCATCCCGAACGCCCTGCTGAACCGCACGTCGCCCTCCAGCGTGTCCCTGATGTCGGTCAGCCCGTTCCTGATGATCAGGCTCCGCTCGATACCGAGGCCGAACGCGAAACCGCTGTAGCGGTCGGGGTCGATCCCGCACGCGACCAGGACCTTCGGGTTGACCATGCCGCATCCCGCGATCTCGATCCAGCCCTGCGACTTGCACACCCGGCACGGCTCCCCGCCCGGGCGGGTGGACGCGCCGCGGCACACGTGGCACTCCATCGACACGTCCGCCGATGGCTCGGTGAACGGGAAGAAGTCCGGCCGCAGCCGGGTCCGCAGTCCTTCGCCGAACATCACTTCGACGAACGCGTTGATCGCGCCGCGCAGGTCGGCCATGGTCAGCCCCTCGTCCACGGCCAGTCCTTCGATCTGGTGGAAGACCGGGCTGTGGGTGGCGTCCTGGGCGTCGCTGCGGAAACACTTGCCCGGGCTCACCACGTACAGCGGCAGCGGGCGGGTTAGCATCGCCCGGACCTGCACCGGCGACGTGTGGGTGCGCAGCACGACGCCGGACCGCTGCGTGCCGTCGGGCCCCGCCACGAAGATCGTGTCCTGCATCTCGCGGGCCGGGTGGTCGGGCGGGAAGTTGAGCGCGTCGAAGTTGTACCACTCCGCCTCGACCTCGGGTCCCTCGGCGACCTCGT
>DAITAE010000515.1:0-3719 GCA_036824445.1 Streptosporangiaceae bacterium
AGCTTCACTCCGATGTACATCGGTGTGGCGGTGATGGCCACCAACATCGCCGCCAGCCTCCTGGCGCTCGCCGTACTGCCCAGCGGTCACGTGGTCGAAGGCCTGGCGGCGGCATTCGGGCTGGCCAACCTCGTGGGCACGGTGGTCTCGTGGCGCATCCTCAGCCGCCGCCTGCACGGCCTGGCCGGAAGGCAGATCGCGGCCAGCCTGATCAACATGCACCTGGCGGCCATCCCCGGCCTCATCTTCGCCCTGGCGACCTCGTTCATGGTCGGCGTCATCCTCCCGCCGGGGCCGGCGTTCGGCATCGTCACCGTGATCCTGGGCGCGAGCGGAGCGCTGCTGCTCTACCTCCTGTTCGCCCGGGCGCTCAAGATCACCGAGCTGACCGAGCTGTTCTCGGGCCTGCGCTCCCGACTGCGCCGCTAGGGCGTATGCCGCAGATCTTCAGCTTGCTGCGTGGCGGCATGCATCCGCGAGCACGCCCCCGTGCCCCCGCCGGCGGCCACCGGATCAGGGACCGGCTCATCCGCGGATGGGCGGCGGTTCATCCGCGGCCGGCGGACCCAGCCGCCCCTGCCTCCAGCCAGGCTGGACGCCGGAAGCCTTCCCTGCCCGTCTGATTGGCATCTGCCCCGGTTACGGGCTCCGTGTCCTGATTGGGCCTTCGCGGCCGACAAGCCCTTTCCCGGTGACTTATGAGCGGAAAGCCAGATATCGTCATGGGGCAGCCGGTGTAACTCACGCGTAACGGTTTGCACTGACAGCCTGCACGGGCTTCGGCGTGCCAGGCCGGGCGGCCTACCATAGTGTCCGGGCGCGTGTGGTTGATGACGTCGCGGATCGTCCCCGGGGGGTTCGGAAGGGAGGGTCGAGGGCCGGCACTGCTCTTGACGGCACACGAATGAGCACCTTCATCTCTGAACCGGGAACCCGCCTCGGTGGGCGGTACCGGCTGGAAGACCGCATCAGCGCGAGCGGCGGCTGGTCAGCCTGGAAGGCGATCGACGAGACGCTGGCGCGCGCGGTCACGGTGCTGACATTCGCGCCCGGGTTCCCGCGCATCAATGAGGTCGTCACCGCGGCACGCGCCGCGAGCAGGCTGACGGACGCGCGGCTGGCGCAGGTGTTCGACGTCGAGGAGAACTGGGATCAGGCATACGTGGTGATGGAGTGGGTCGCCGGCGACTCATTGCACGACATGCTCGCCGACGGGCCTCTTGACCCGGGCCAGAGCGCGGAGATCATCGCCGAGGGAGCCGAGGCACTGGCTTCCGCCCACGCCGCCGGGGTGGCTCACCTGTGCCTCACGCCCGACTCACTGCGCTGGACCAGCGGCGGCGGGGTGAAGGTTGTCGGCCTCGGCATCGATGCCGCACTGTCCGGGACCACCTCCGACGACCCGGAGCTCACCGACACGTGGGGGCTCGGCAAGCTCCTCTACGCGGCACTCACCGCGCACTGGCCGGGCGAGGGGTGGCCCGCGCTCCCCCCGGCGCCGCAGTCGCCCGACGGGCGGCCATGCAGCCCGCGCCAGGTCCGGGCCGGAGTGCCCTCAGCCGTCGACGACATCACCTGCCAGGCACTGTTCCAAAGCGGGCGCGGTCCCGCCGTGACCACACCGGCCGCGCTCGCCGGTGCTCTCTCGCGGGTGATTCCGGCCCCGGTCGCCCCGCCGCCTGCTGTACCGCAGTACCGCCAGGTCGATCAGGACTGGGACGAGACGCCTCCCGGCGGGCAGACCGAGCGGCCCTACTGGCAGCTGGCGCCCGAGCCACCACGTCGGGCGGCGCGGCCCGCGCCGGGCCCCCCCGGGGGACGGCCCCGGGCATCGGCCGCCATGCTCGGCATCGGAGCCGTGCTGGTCGTACTGCTGGTGGGCATCGGCCTGTGGTTCCTCGGGCACCGCAACTCCAAGCCCCAGAGCGCGGGCCAGCCAAGCCATTCGGCGTCCTCATCGGCGGCAAGTTCGGTGACGGTCCTCAGGCCGGTCAGCGCGCACGGGTTCGACGCGCTCAGCGGCCCCGCCGATGACCCCGGGAATGAGAACGACCAGCTCGCCGGGCTCGCCATCGATTCGAACCCGTCCACGTCCTGGAACACGCAGTTCTACTTCAACAACCCCGTGTTCGGCGGCCTCAAGAAGGGGACCGGGCTGATCCTGGACATGGGCAAGCCGGTGCGGCTGTCGTCGGTGCAGATCACGTTCGGTTCCATCCCCGGCGCGGACGTGCAGATCGAGGTGGGGAGCAACAACAACAGGGACCCCTCCGCCCTGTCCAGCTTCACGCCCGTCGCCAAAGCCACGGGCGTGGGCGGCACGCACACCTTCACCACGCACAGCCGGGCCAAGGGCAGATATGTCCTGGTCTGGTTCACCAAGCTGCCGCCGAGAGCCGGGTCATCGGACCGGTTCGAGGCGCAGATCTTCAACATCGTCGTGCGGGGCTCGCACTGACAGCCCAGCCGGGTGACGATCCGCCTGACGCCGAGTTGCTCCGGCGGCACGTGAGTGGCGACACCGAGGCGTTCGGCATCTTGTTCTCGCGCCACCGCGAGCGGCTGTGGGCGGTCGCGGTGCGCACGCTGGGGGACGTCGACGACGCGGCGGACGCGCTGCAGGACGCGATGATCTCGGCGTTCCGGCGGGCCGGGAGCTTCCGCGGCGATTCGGCGGTGACCACCTGGCTGCACCGCATCGTTGTCAACGCCTGCCTCGACCTGCTTCGCCGCCAGGCGGCCAGGCCTGCCACCAGCGGGCTGGCGGCCGAGACGATGGACGCTTTCGCGCTCGCGGCGCACGGCTCGGCGCCGGAGGCCGACAGTGACACGGCGCTCGACGTGACCGCCGCACTGCGCACGCTCCCCCCGGATCAGCGGGCCGCGCTGGTGCTCGTGGATATGCTCGGCTACCCGGTGGCGGATGCCGCCGAGGTGCTCGGCATCTCCATGGGCACCGTGAAGAGCCGCTGCTCACGCGGACGCGCCCGGCTCCTTCCCCAGCTCGCTCACCTGCGCGGATCGTCTGCCGCCGCGCCGACGGCGGGCAGCAGCCAGATCCCGCCGACCGCCGGGCCGGCGGACACCACCGGGCGGAACCGCAGCGCGCCGGGGGACGTCTCACCTGCGAGGGACGTCTCGCCCGCGGGAGGCATCGCGCCTGCGGGAGGCATCGGACCTGCGGAGGGAGGGGGTGAGCGCCTGTGAGAGGCCACGCCGACGCACAGCAGCTGGCCGCGTTCCGCGAGGGCCTGCTGCCGGCACGCAAGGCCGCGAAGATCGCCGCACACCTTTCCTCGTGCCCGCGCTGCGCCGAGGTCGACGCGCAACTCGCCGCGGTGACCGCGATCCTGGCCCGCACCCCGGCGCCGCCGATGCCAGCGTCCCTGGCCGCGCGCCTCGATGCCGCCCTGGCAGCGGAGATCGCGCGGTCGCCGGTGGCCGCCTCACCGCCGGACGCCGCGGCCTCACCCGCGGGCGCGGCTCCCCCGGCCGATGCCGCTTCCCGGCCCGGTGCCGCATCCCCGGCCGGTGCCGCATCCCCGCCTGGTGCCGATTCCCCCGTGGGCGCCGCCTCCCCGGCAGGAGCACCCGCCCCGGGCGGGCGCTCCGGACACGGGGCCGGTCCAGCCTCCGGGCGGGACGCGGCGGGCCGGCGGGCCATGCCTTCCCGGTCACCGTGGCGGCTCACGCCGCGCCTGGCCGCCGCCGCTGCCGCC
>DAITAE010000049.1:0-14526 GCA_036824445.1 Streptosporangiaceae bacterium
GCCGTAATCAACGCCAGTTGGGTCTCCAGCCAGCCGCCTTCGCCGGCGGGCAGCCCGGTCGGGGCGGGCGGGGGCTCATCTTCCAGCGGCTGCGGGGCGGGCCGGGGCTCATCGTCCTTCTGGGGCTGCGGGGCGGGCGGGGGCAGCACCCGCACAGTCGGCGGCTGTGATGGCCCCAGTAGTTCTGCTATCAGCGTTTCATCAGTCGGCGGGTGACGGCGGCCCCGGCGGGTGACCACCGCCAGCGCGCCCAGTAGCGCGAGCAACAGCCAGGTGATCAGCCACCCCAATCCGGTTCCTCCCTCCCCGGGTCCGCCTCCCGCGCTAGCCGTCGAGCCGAGGGCCGCGGACCTGAAACCATGCCCACGCTACGACATCGCAGACACCGCTCGCTTCTGCTATCGGCGGGTCGACTACGCTCTGTGATCAGAGCTTCGACGCCGCAAGCGTGGCGACATCGCGTCTGGTAGTCAAAGGCGGGGGTCCGCTGACCCCGCAGCAGCTGGCGACGCCGCTGATGCGGCGGCCTTACGACCTGTGCCACTCCGGGGTACCTGGCGGCTCAACTCTGGTGTCCCGGCCACCGAAATCGCCGCCTGGGCGGGGCACAGCGTGGAGGTGCTTATGCGGGTCTATGCCCGGTGTGTGGCGGGCCTGGAAGACGTCTGGATCGCCCGGATGGACGCCAGCCTCGGCCGGGCGCCTGCTGAGGCTCCACCGCAGGCAAACCTCCACGACAGCGGTACATAAGCGAACTGGCAGATGAAAAAGGTCACGTGCGCCACATCACCAGACGGCTGCGCAAGTTCCGGGGCAGCATCGGGGCAGGATTCTGGCGGAAGGCGGCATCTGGTGACGGAGAGTGGCGGAGCCAGCACAGCAGCCGGATCGGTATATCGCCTGGTCAGGATGGCTTTTCGCTGGTTATCGGTGGGTGCCCCCGGCAGGATTCGAACCTGCGCTCACGGCTCCGGAGGCCGTTGCTCTCTCCCCTGAGCTACGGGGGCTCAAGGACGGCAGCAAGGCTACCAGCCCGTTGATGGCGCTGCGGGTGGTGCGCACGGCCCCGCTGGGCGCCCAGATCAAGATCACCTCGCCCAAGTCGTCGCGAGAACCAGCCAACAGACGCTAACCTCGCGCCCGTGGCGCAGGGACTGGGACGAGTGCTCGTGGTGGACGACGATGAGGTGATCCGTCAGCTTATCGCCGTCAATCTCACCCTTGAGGGATTCGATGTCGCCACCGCTGTCGACGGGCAGGACTGCCTGGACAAGGTGGTGGCGATCGATCCCGACGTGATCACCCTGGACGTCATGATGCCGCGGCTGGACGGCTGGGTGACCGCGAGCCAGCTGCGGCGCAACCCGGAAACGAGCGAGATCAAGGTGGTCCTCATCACCGCCCGCGCGCAGGAGGACGACAAGACGCGCGGGCAGGAGATCGGTGTGGACGCCTACCTGACCAAGCCGTTCGATCCGCTGGAGATGATCCGCGTCGTCCGCGAACTTGCCGGCCACGGCCCCTACCAGGAGCAGGCGCTTTAGCGTTGACCGGCATGGAGCCGAGCGGCGCGTCCCGGGTGCTGGAGCGGGTCGCCACGCGCCGCGGAGAACTCGTCCTGCGGCGGTCGGGCACCGAGTTCGAGATCATCAGCAACGGCGTGTTCCTCATGGATACCAGGGACGGCCGGTCGGAACGGCTTATGGTGACGGCGGCACTCGCCCGCTGCCCAGCAACCGCGCCCGAGGTGCTGATCTGCGGCCTGGGCGTCGGTTTCGCGCTGGCCGAGGCGGTGAGCCAGGCCCGCGTGACCCGGGTGGATGTGGTCGAGATCTCGGCTGAGATCATCGGCTGGCACGCCACCCACCTGCGCCATCTGGCCGCCCCGGCCTGGAATGACGGCCGGGCACACGTGATCAACGCCGATGTGGTGGCCTGGCTGGCACAGCGGCGGGGTCCCTACGACGTCATCTGCGTCGACGTCGACAACGGCCCGGACTGGACCGTCTGGGACGCGAACCAGGCCCTCTACGGCGACGAGAGCCTGCGGCGCGTCCGGGACAGCCTCCGCCCGGGCGGCGTGGTCGCGGTGTGGAGCGCGGCGGAGGCGCCGGCCTTCGAGGACCGTCTCCGGCGTCATTTCACCAGCGTCCATGCGCGGCGGGTACCCGTGAGCCGCGGCCAGCCAGACGTTGTCTACCTGGCAGAACGTGGCGATCCTGGCCCGGCCACGATGCCGGGACACCCCTCGCTGCGGTAAGCGGATGCTGGCGCAGCCGTTTCGCCCCATCCGGGCCGGCAATTCGGGGCACTGTTCCGCCGCCGCTACGCTGCCACGCGTGATCACCGGCGACCTGGACCAGGCCCTCGCCACGACGGTCACCTCCGCTGGTACGTGGCGGCCTGCCCTGGCGGGCACGGCGCGCGGCCCCCGCACGTACGCGACCACGATCGCGTTCCGCCTGGTCGGCGTCCACACCGGCGGGCCGGACGGCCCGCGCGCCGTCGCGGCCGGGCTTGCCGCCCGGCTCCGCGGGCTGAGCTGGGTCGAGGCGGCGACGGTGGCCGGTGAGGGGTATCTGGTGGTCACGGTCACCGCCGACGCGCTGGCCTGCCTGGCAGTCCGCATCACCGAGGCCGGCCCTACCTGTGACCACAGCAGCGCTCTGGCCGGGACCGGCCTGACCGCGCCCGCTGCCGTCGGCCTGGCCTCGGCCCGGACCTGGGAGGAGGCGCGCCAGCGCGTCCATGCGGCAGTCACCGGAAGGCTCGCCGAGGCCGCCGGTGCCCACGTCAAAACCCAGGACGATGCAGAACGAATAGCTGCGCCGGACTCGCCTGCCGGGGTGGGGGCGACATCCGTGGTGGCCGAGGCTATCGCCTACGCCGGGGCTGATGCCGTCACGTACGCGCTGGCCCGGCTGCCGCCGCGAGGCCCGGTGCGACTCGATGCCCATCTCGCCGCCGCGCATCACCTGGGAAACCCCGCTTATGCTGTCCGGTACGCGCACGCGCATGCCGCGTCTACCTTGCGCCAGGCCGCTGACCTCGGGCTGGGCTTGGGAGAGGCGGCACGGTTCCAGCCGCGGCTGCTCACCCACCCCAGCGAGCAGGCGTTGCTCCACGAGCTGTCCTGGCTTCCCGAACGAGTCGCCGGGGCTGCGCGGCGGCGGCGGCCGGACGCCTTTGCGCACTACCTTGAGGGCCTGGCGGGGCCGTACTTCGACTGCCAGGAGGCCTGCCCGGCAGTACCGCCGGGCACCGGGCGGTCAGGTACCGGGCTGTCGGGTACCGGGCTGTCAGGCACCGGGCTGCCGGGCACCGGGCTGCCGGGCACTGCGCTGCCGGGCACTGGGCCGCCAGCCACGGCGCGGCCGGGGGAGCCGGCCGCCGGGGCCGGCCCGGCCCGGCTGTGGCTGGTCGCGGCGGCGCGGACGGCGCTGCGCGCCGGGCTCGACCGGCTCGGCGTGGCTGCGCCGGACCGGCTGTAAGCGGTCGGCACGCAGGTGCGCGCCCGCCCAAACGCGCGTGAAGCTATCCGGCCAGCCGCCGGCGACCAGACCCGGAAACGATGAGCAGGGAAGTGTCATGAGCCGCCTCGCGCACCCCGCCGGCCCACGTCACGCCGATGTGCTGCCAGCCGAGCACCCGCCGATGCCGCCGGCGGACCTGAACGCGCTGGACCCGGCGATCTGGCCGCGCGGCGCGCGGCGGGCGGGCGGCGTGCTCACCCTGGCCGGTGCGGACGTCCGTGATCTGGCGCAGGAGTTCGGCACGCCGCTGTTCGTGCTGGACGAGGAGGACTTCCGCAGCCGGTGCCGGGACTTCCGGCAGGCGTTCGGCGAGGGCAGCGCGGTGTTCTACGCCGCCAAGGCGTTCTGCAGCCGGGGCGTGCTGCGCTGGGTCGCCCAGGAGGGCCTGGGCGTGGACGTGTGCACCGGCGGTGAACTCGAGGTCGCGCTCCAGGCCGGGGTGGCCCCGGCGATGATCACGTTTCACGGCAGCAACAAGCTCATCGGCGAGCTGGAGGATGCGGTCGGCGCCGGTGTCGGGCACATCGTGGTGGACTCGTTCGAGGAGATCGCACGGCTGGCCTACCTCACCGAGAGCACGGGCCGCACCGAGAGCATGGCCGGCACCGAGAGCACGGGCCGCACCGAAGGCAGGGGCCCGGCCGGGGAGGCTGGTCACACCGGGGGCGCCGGCGGCTCCGGGGAGACGGCAGCGGCGGGGTCCTCTCGTTATGCGTCTGCGGACCGCGGGCGGCCGAAAGTCCTGGTGCGTGTGACCAGTGGGGTGGAGGCGCACACCCACGAGTTCGTGGCCACCGCGCACGACGACCAGAAGTTCGGCTTCTCGCTGTCCTCCGGCGCGGCCGACGAGGCGGTACGGCGGGTGCTCGCTGCACCCGGCCTGGACCTGGCCGGCCTGCACTCCCACATCGGATCGCAGATCTACGACACCGCGGGGTTCGAGGTGGCGGCGCACCGGGTGCTGGGCCTGGCGGCGCGGATCGCTGCCGAGCACGGGGTGCGGATCGCCGAGCTGAACCTGGGCGGTGGGTTCGGCATCGCCTACGTCCCTGGGGACGACCCGGCCGACGTCAAGATCGTCGCGCAGAGCCTGCACGAGATCGTCCGCGCCGAGTGCGCGGCCGCGGGCCTGCCGGTGCCGCGCCTGACGGTTGAGCCGGGACGGGCGATCGCCGGGCCCGGCACCGTTACGCTGTACGAGGTTGGGACGGTCAAGGACGTGGACGGGCTGCGCACATACGTCAGCGTTGACGGCGGGATGAGCGACAACATCCGCACCGCGCTGTACGGCGCGGACTACACCTGCGTCCTGGCCTCCCGTGAGTCCGCCGCGCCGCCGATGTTGTCACGGCTGGTCGGCAGGCACTGCGAGAGCGGGGACATCGTGGTCAGGGACGCCTACCTACCCGCCGACCTGGCCGTGGGGGATCTGGTGGCGGTGGCGGCCACCGGCGCGTACTGCCGCTCGATGGCGAGCAACTACAACCACGTGCCGCGGCCACCGGTGGTGGCGGTCAGTGGCGGCTCGGCGAGGGTCATGCTGCGCCGGGAGACCGCCGCCGACCTGCTGGCACTGGACGAGGGGTGAGCGCCCGGTGGACGGCGACGCCGAGGGTCCCGCGGGGGAAGGGGCCGCGGTGCGGACGCTGAAGGTGGCGCTGCTGGGCTGCGGCGGGGTCGGTTCGGAGGTCTACCGGCTGCTCGGCCGGCAGGCGGCCGACCTGGAGGCGCGGATCGGCGCGCCGCTCGAGGTGGCAGGCGTGGCGGTGCGCAAGCCCTCCCGGCACCGTGCGGTCGAGGTGGACCCGGCCCTGCTCACCGCGGACGCCATGGAGCTCGCCACCAGGCCCGGCGTGGACATCGTGGTCGAGGTCATCGGCGGCTTCGAGCCTGCCCGGTCGCTGCTGCTTGCCGCGATGAAGAACGGCAAGTCGGTGGTCTCGGCCAACAAGGCGCTGCTGGCCGAGGACGGCGCCGCGCTGCACCAGGCCGCCCGCGACGGCGGCACCGACCTGTATTACGAGGCCGCCGTGGGCGGGGCGATCCCGCTGCTGCGCCCGTTGCGCGAGTCACTGGCCGGCGACGCGGTGCGGCAGGTGCTGGGAATCGTCAACGGCACCACCAACTACATCCTGGACCGGATGGACACCTCCGGCGCCGGTTTCACCGACGCACTGGAGGAAGCCCAGGCACTGGGTTACGCCGAGCCCGACCCGACGGCCGACATCGAGGGCTTCGACGCGGCCGCCAAGGGCGCGATCCTGGCCAGCCTGGCATTCCACACCCAGGTCACCGCCGCCGGCGTGTACCGGGAGGGGATCACCAGGGTCACCCAGGCCGATATCGCCAGCGCCCGGGTCCTCGGCCACGTGGTCAAGCTGCTCGCCATCTGCGAGCGCAGCGATGGCGGGGTGTCGGTCCGGGTCCACCCGGCGATGATCCCGCGCTCGCATCCCCTCGCTGGCGTGCGCGAGGCCTACAACGCAGTCTTCGTGGAGGCCGAGTCGGCCGGGCGGCTAATGTTCTACGGCGCCGGCGCCGGCGGCATGCCGACCGCGAGCGCGGTGCTCGGTGATGTCGTCGCGGTTGCCCGCAACCGGCTTGCCGGGACCCGCGGCCCGGACACCACTGCCTACGCGGGCCTGCGGGTGCTGCCGATGGGCCAAGCGATGACCCGCTATCACGTCGCGCTCGACGTCGCCGACAGGCCGGGCGTGCTTGCCCGGATCGCGGAGTCGTTCGCCCGGCACGAGGTGTCCATCAAGGCGGTCCGGCAGGAAGGGCGCGGTGACGACGCCCAGCTGGTCATCGTCACCCACTCGGCGCCCGACGCCGCGCTCGCCAGCTGCGTGGACGACCTCGGAGCGATGGACGTGGTGCGCGCGGTCGCAAGCGTCATGCGCGTCGAGGGGGAGGGGGAGGAGTGAGCCAGCCAGCGCGCTACCCGGCGGGCCGGGCCGGCCCCGCCGCCACCCCGATGGGCTGGCCGGGCGTGATCAGGCAGTACCGGGACCGCCTGCCGGCCGACGCCAGCGGGCCGGTGGTCACCCTCGGCGAGGGCGCGACGCCGCTGCTCCCCGCCCCGGTGGTGTCCGCCCGCACGGGGTGCGAGGTGTACCTGAAGGTGGAGGGCGCGAACCCGACGGGGTCGTTCAAGGACCGGGGCATGACGGTGGCGGTGAGCATGGCGATGGCCCGCGGCGCGACCGCCGTCATCTGCGCCTCCACCGGCAACACCAGCGCGAGCGCCGCCGCGTACGCGGCCCGGGCCGGCCTGACCTGTGCGGTGCTCGTCCCTCGTGGCAAGATCGCGCTCGGCAAGCTGGCGCAGGCGCTGGTGCACGGGGCGAAGCTGCTTCAAGTGGACGGCAACTTCGACGACTGCCTGGAACTCGCGCGTAAGCTCGCCAGCGATTACCCGGTCGCGTTGGTCAACTCGGTGAACCCCGATCGGCTGGAAGGACAGAAGACGGCGGCCTTCGAGATCGTCGAGGCCCTCGGCGATGCCCCGGACGTGCACTGCCTGCCGGTCGGGAACGCCGGCAACATCACCGCCTACTGGAGGGGCTACCGCGAGTACGCCGAAGCCGGGCTCGCCACCCACACGCCCCGGATGTTCGGCTTCCAGGCCAGCGGCGCGGCGCCCATCGTGCGCGGCGAGCCCGTGCTGGCCCCCTTGACGATCGCCACGGCGATCAGGATCGGCAACCCCGCCTCCTGGCGGCAGGCCGAGGAAGCGCGCGACGAGTCGGGTGGCCTCATCGAGGCGGTCACCGACCGCCGGATACTCGCCGCCTACCGGATGCTGGCGGGCAAAGAGGCCGTCTTCGGCGAGCTCGCGTCGGCCGCGGGAGTCGCGGGGCTGCTCCAGGCCCGCGAGAACGGGCAGCTCGGCGAGGGTTCGCGGGTGGTGTGCACGATCACAGGCAACGGACTGAAGGACCCGGACTGGGCGGTGTCCGCCGCGCCCGCCCCGGTGACGGTTCGGGTGGATCCTGCCGCCGCGGCGGCCGCGCTGGGGCTGGCATGACGGCCGGCGGCGTCGGCAAGGCCCACTCCCAGGAGGTGCGCGGCGTGAGCTGGTCGGAGCGGCCCGCCCGCGTGCGCGCGCCCGCCACCAGCGCCAACCTGGGGCCCGGCTTTGACGCGCTCGGTCTGGCGCTGGCGCTGCATGACGAGGTCGAGGCCCGGGTCACGGACGGCGGGCTGGTCATCGAGGTGGCCGGCGAGGGCGGTGGCACCGCGGCAGCGGGCGAGCGGCACCTGGTGGTCCGGGCCATGCGCGCGGCGTTTGGCGCGATCGGCGGGCAGCCGCCAGGAATCGCCCTGCGCTGCGCGAACGCGATACCCCACGGGCGGGGGCTCGGCTCGTCGGCGGCGGCGATCTGTTCGGGCGTGCTGGCCGCCCGTGCGCTGGCCGGCGCCGACGGGACGCGGCTCTCGGACGAGGCGGTATTCCAGCTCGCGGTGAAGCTGGAAGGTCATCCCGACAACGTGGCGGCCTGCCTGGCCGGCGGGCTCACCATCGCGTGGGCGCCACGGCCTGCGCCGGCCGCACCGGCCGGTGCGGGTGAGCTTGGTGCGGGTGAGCTTGGTGTGGGCGAGTCTGGTGTGGGCGAGCCCGGTGCCGGTGAGCCCGGTGCCGGTGAGCCCGGTGGTGCCCGGCTGCTGCGGATCGGCGTTCCCGCCGCCCTGCGCGCGGTGGCGTGCGTGCCGGCGGTACCACTGGCAACCGAGGCGGCGCGGCAGGCACTGCCGCAGACGGTCCCGCACGCGGACGCGGCGGCGAACGCGGCGCGCAGTGCGCTGCTGATCGCTGCCCTCACCGGCGCGCCGCACCTGCTGCTCGACGCCACCGAGGATTTCCTGCACCAGCCGTACCGGGCCGCAATCATGCCGGAGACCGCCAGCTTGCTCGGCGCGCTCAGGCGGGCCAGGGCAGCTGCGGTGGTCTCCGGGGCGGGCCCGACCGTCCTGGTCCTGTCGTTCGACAGGCAGTGGCCATCTGCAGAGGCGGTGGATTCAATCGCGCGCGAAACGGGTATCGCCTGGCATGTAATCCCCCTGCACATCGATCAGCAGGGTGCTCACGTACAGCAAGGCGGGCTGGACGTGCATCCACCAGTCAGCGCGCAGCACGCGGCTACCCGTGACCAGGGGCCATCCTGGAACCAGTCCCGGGACCGGGCGGAGGCCGCACGGGAGGGTCCCGGCGTGACCGGGCCAGTTTCTGGCGTGAGAGACAGGCAGCAGCCGAAGGAATGCCGTGGGCTCCGTTGGTGTTAAGCTGAATGCCGCACCAGATGCCCCGCCGAGGGGACAGGTGCTCGCCTGTCATTGGCTGCGCCGTCGGCCACGTGGTCGGCTGCAGCTAATGACTCTCCGCCAACATCTCGGGCCACCCCATCTTCGCGTACACCAACCGCGAAGGTGGCACGGAGAACCGGGAAAGGAGCGGAGGTCCGGGCTGCCGCCCCGGCTGCCTGGGATTGTTTCGGCCCTTCTGCCTCGCCCGCAGACACCGGGTTAGGCGTGCGGGAGCCCACCGAACACCGAGGCGGCGCGACAAGGTAGCTGGTGCATAACCTGGCCCGGCCAGTTCGCCGGGCCGCAACATCGGGTTGACCCGGTCACCCCTAGACCGGCACCCGCGCTCTGGGAAGGACCCCTTGTGAGCAGCGAACCCACTGATCTCTTCACCGGCTCCCCGGCGCCCGGGGAAACCTCGACTCAGCCGGAGACCCCTGATCCTCAGCCCGCGGCCACGGCCGCGTCACCGGATTCGGCGACGCGCGAGCCCGCAGCCCCGCCGGGCGGATCAGAGCCGGCCCGGGTATTGCGGCCGGATGCTGAGCCGGTGCCCGCCCGGGCAGACCGTGGCGCCACCACGGGACTGTCTGGCATGCTCCTGCCTGAACTACAGCGGATAGCGCAGTCCATGGGGATCACCGGTACCGCCCGGATGCGCAAGAGCCAGCTCGTGGCGGCAATTCAGGACAGGCAAGGCGGCCAGACGGCCGCTCCGCACGCCACCGGCCGGGGTGCGGGACTCGACAATTCAGGCCAGCGGGTCGCGTCTGCGGGAGCCGACGCGCCTCGCCACCGTGAGCAGGACGCCATGGAACCAGACAGATCCACTCAGCCCGGCCAGGGGGAGGGCACCCATCCCGCCGTTTCCACCCAGGCAGCGCCAGCGGTCGCGCCACGGGAGGATGCCGTCGGCGGCGGAGCTGACAGCCAGCTGACCTTCGAGCGCCCGGGGACGGCCGGGCCGGGTACAGCGGCGGATGCCGCGCCCGTCGGCGCCGGCACCGCGGGCCCGGTCGGCGACGACCGGCACGGTGACGGCCAGCGCAGCGACGCCCAGGCCGATGCCCCGCGCGGCGACGCCCAGCAGGGCGATGCCCAGCGTGACGCGCAGCGCGGCGATGGCCACCCGGGCGGCGACGGCCAGCGCAGCGACCGGCGGCGGCGCAACGGCAGGCGCGATGACCAGTCGCGCGGCGGTGAGGCTGCCGAGCAGCGCCAGGATCAGGGCGGCCAGCGCGGCGGCCAGACGGGCCAGCAGCAGGACCAGGGTGGCCGTGGTGACGACGACTCCGAAGGCCGCGGCGGGCGCCGCAACCGGGACCGGTTCCGCAACCGCAACCGGCGGCGCGGTGACCGTGGTGGCGACGCCGAGCCCGTGATCACCGAGGACGACGTCCTCATCCCCATCGCCGGGATTCTCGACGTGCTCGACAACTACGCGTTCATCCGCACCACCGGGTACCTGCCCGGGGCCAACGACGTGTACGTCTCGCTCTCGCAGGTGCGCAAGCACGGCCTGCGCAAGGGGGACGTCATCGAGGGAGCAGTCCGCCAGCCACGCGAGGGCGAGCGGCGGGAGAAGTTCAACGCCCTGGTCCGGCTCGACAAGATCAACGGGCTCGACCCGGAGGAGTCGCGGGCGCGGCCAGAGTTCGCGAAGCTCGTGCCGCTGTACCCGCAGGAACGGCTGCGGCTGGAGACCGACCCGACCAACCTGACGACGCGGATCATCGACCTGATCGCTCCGATCGGCAAGGGCCAGCGTGGCCTGATCGTGTCGCCGTCGAAGGCGGGCAAGACGCTGATCCTGCAGGCCATCGCCAACGCGATCACCAAGAACAACCCCGAATGCCACCTCATGGTCGTGCTGGTTGACGAGCGGCCGGAGGAAGTCACCGACATGCAGCGCACGGTCAAGGGAGAGGTCATCTACTCGACCTTCGACCGGCCGGCCGAGGACCACACCACCGTTGCGGAGCTTGCCATCGAGCGGGCCAAGCGCCTGGCCGAGATGGGCCACGATGTGGTCGTCCTGCTCGACTCGATCACCAGGCTCGGTCGCGCCTACAACCTGTCCGCCCCGGCCAGCGGGCGGATCATGTCCGGCGGCGTGGACTCGACCGCCCTCTACCCGCCGAAGCGGTTCTTCGGCGCGGCGCGCAACATCGAGCATGGCGGCTCGGTGACGATCCTCGCCACCGCCCTGATCGAGACCGGCTCCCGCGCGGATGAGGTGATCTTCGAGGAGTTCAAGGGAACCGGCAACATGGAGCTGCGGCTGCGCCGTGAGCTTGCCGACAAGCGGATCTTCCCCGCGGTCGACGTGGACGCCTCCGGCACCCGCAAGGAAGACCTGCTGCTGACCCCCGAGGAGCTGAGGATCGTCTGGCAGCTCCGCCGGGTGCTGCATGCGCTCGAGCCACAGCAGGCACTGGAGGTGCTCATGGACCGGATGAAGGGGACCAAGAGCAATGCCGAGTTCCTCCTCCAGGTGCAGAAGACCACGGTCAGCACCTGACCGAACAGGGAATCTCTACACCCCGGAATGCGTTCTGGGGGCTGGCACACTGAATAGCCGAGAAACGCGGTACCGGTTCACGCCCCGCGGGTTCGTCCCGCTGGCGGCGACCCGGCGACCGGCGAGGCAGGAGTAGTGACGTGAAGCGTGACATTCACCCGGACTACGTGGTGACGAAGGTGACCTGCACGTGCGGGAACACCTTCACAACGCGGTCCACAGCGGGCAACGGCGTCATCCACGCCGATGTCTGCTCGAACTGCCATCCGTTCTACACGGGCAAGCAGAAGATCCTTGACACCGGCGGCCGGGTGGCCCGCTTCGAGCGCCGGTTTGGCAAGAAGGAAGCCGGCAGCAAGTAGCTCCCACGGATCACCGCGCCCGGACACACGTTCCGGCGCGGTGATCTTGGCTGTCGACGGCAGGACCACGCAGGGAGGAGACACGGTGTTCGAGAGGCTCGCGGAGCTGGCGGAAGAGTACGCCAGGGTGGAGCGTGACCTCGCCGACGCCGCCGTGCACTCCGACCCGGAGCGGTCGAGGGCGCTGGGGCGCCGCTACAGCGAGCTCAGCCCCATCATGAACACCTACCGGGAGTGGCAGCAGGCGGTCGCCGACGAGGAAACGGCGCGCGAGCTGGCCGGTGAGGACGCCTCCTTCGCGGTGGAGGCCGAGCAGATCGCCGTCCGCCGCGCCGGGCTCGAGGAGCGGCTTCGGGCGGTGCTGATACCCCGCGATGCCAACGACGGCAAGGATGTCATCCTCCAGGTGAAGGCGGGCGAGGGTGGCGAGGAGTCCGCCCTGTTCGCCGGCGACCTGCTGCGCATGTATCTGCGCTACGCGGAACGGCGCGGCTGGAAGACGGAGGTCCTCGACGCCACCATGACCGGCCTGGGCGGCTACAAGGACGCGACCGTGGCGATCAAGTCCCCTCACCACAACGGGACCGACGGCGTATGGGCCAGCCTGAAGTATGAGGGCGGCGTGCACCGGGTCCAGCGGGTTCCGGTAACCGAATCCTCCGGGCGCATCCACACGTCCGCGGCGGGGGTGCTCGTGATGCCGGAGGCCGATCCGGTCGACGTCACGATCGACCCCTCCGACCTGCGGATCGACGTGTTCCGCTCGTCCGGGCCCGGCGGCCAGAGCGTGAACACAACCGACTCAGCGGTCCGCATCACCCACCTGCCCACCGGGATCGTGGTCTCCGTCCAGAACGAGAAGAGCCAGCTGCAGAACAAGGAGCAGGCGCTGCGGATCCTGCGCGCCCGGCTGCTCGCGCAGGCGGAGGCGGACGCGGAGGCTCAGGCCGCGGCCGAGCGGCGCAGCCAGGTCCGGACCGTGGACCGTTCCCAGCGGGTGCGCACGTACAACTTCCCCGAGAACCGCGTCTCCGACCACCGGGTCGGCTACAAGGCCCACAACCTCGACCATGTGCTCGACGGAGACCTGGACGCGGTGATCAAGGCGCTAGTGGAGGGCGACCGGTCCAGCCGATGACGCTGCTCCTGGATGAGATCGCTGCCGCCACGGTCAGGCTGGCCGAGGCCGGTGTCGACTCGCCGCGTGCGGACGCGGAGATGATCGCCGCCCACGTGCACGGGGTAGGCCGCGGCGAACTGCAGCGGGTGGCCGACGGTGAGTTCGACCCGCGGTTCTGGAACGAAGTGGCGCGCAGGGAGGCGCGGGAGCCGCTGCAGCACATCACCGGCCTCGCCTACTTCCGCTACCTGGAACTGGAGGTGGGGCCCGGTGTGTTCGTGCCCCGTCCAGAGACCGAGGTGATGACCGGCTGGGCGATCAGCTCGCTGCGGGACATGGACGTGGCCGAGCCGGTCGTGGCGGATCTGGGCACCGGCAGCGCGGCGATCGCGCTGGCGATCGCGCAGGAGGTGCCGCGGGCACGGGTGCACGCCGTGGAGGCTGACCCGCTGGCGCGGCAGTGGGCGCAGCGCAACATCGCGCGCAGTGCGGACAGCGCCCCGCACACCCGGGGACGGGTAACCATCAACGAGGGCGATTTCGCCGGCGCCCTGCCATCGCTGAGCGGGGCGGTGGACCTGGTGATCAGCAACCCGCCGTACATACCGGTCGGCGCCACGGTCCCGCCCGAGGTCGCCGAGTACGACCCGGCCGGCGCGCTCTGGGGCGGCGAGGACGGCCTGGACGCCGTCCGGGTCATCGAGGGGGTCGCGCGGCGCCTGCTGCGGCCCGGCGGGCTGGTCGCGGTGGAACACGGCGAGTTGCAGGGCGCGGCGGTCTACTGGATCTTCGCGGAGGAGCAGGGCTGGCGGGACACCCGCAACCACAAGGACCTGGCCGGGCGGGACCGTTTCGTCACTGCCCAGCTTGCGGGCTCTGAGCCGGAACCTGAATGGAAAGATGGGCTGGCATGAGCGCACGGTTTGATTGCACGGACCCAGAACAGCGGGCGGCGGGCCTTGCCGAGGCGGCCGCCTCGTTGCGCAAAGGCGACCTGGCCGTCATGCCGACGGACACGGTGTATGGGCTGGCCGCGGACGCCTTCTCCCCACCCGCCGTGGTGGGCCTGCTCGCCGCCAAGGGCCGGGATCGCCAGATGCCGCCGCCGGTGCTGGTCGGTACCGTGCGCGCGGCTACCGCCCTGGTCGAGAACCTGGACGAGTCCGGCAAGGATCTCATCGATGAGTTCTGGCCAGGTGCGCTCACCCTGGTGCTGCGGGCCAACCGGAGCCTGATCTGGGATCTGGGGGACACCAAGGGCACGGTCGCGGTCCGGATGCCCCTGCATGAGCTCGCGCTCGAACTGCTCAAGGAAACGGGCCCGCTGGCGGTGAGCAGTGCCAACCGCTCGGGATCCCCGCCCGCGACAACCGCCGCCGACGCGGAAGCGCAGCTGGGCGAGGCGGTCGCCGTCTACCTGGACGGCGGGCCCTGCCCGGGCGACGTTCCGTCCACGATCGTGGACCTGACCGGCCCGGTTCCCAAGCTGCTGCGGGCGGGGGCCATCTCTGTCGAGCGCCTGAGGGAGATCGTCACGCTGGCCGTCGAGGATGAGTGGGTGCCGGAGTCCGATGAAGCGGCGGCGGAGTCGGATGACACGGCGGTGGAGTCCGATGACACCGCAGTGGAGTCCGATGACACGGCAGCGAAGTCCGATGACACGGCAGCGAAGTCCGATGACAC
>DAITAE010000516.1:0-3708 GCA_036824445.1 Streptosporangiaceae bacterium
GTCGTCCTCGCCAGGCCCGCCCGGGGCCTGCATGACCCCGTCGAGGGTCAGGAAGGTGCTTACGATCAGCTTTCTCATTTCACGTGTCCTTTCGATCGGATGTCCGGCTCGGGCCGGGCCCACCGCAGCTGAGACCGCCCGGCGAACCAAGACTCATCGCGGGTGCGGTGCCCGCGCCGGGCGCACGCCCGTGGGCGCGCGTCAGTTGCCTGCATCAGCGCCCTGGCCCGCGAAGGCCGGGACCACCCGCCAGGTGCCCTGGAAGATCCGCTCGTGCAGCTCACACTCGACGGTCGCCCGCAGGATCGGCCTGTGCGTTGCTCTGGGCGGGAGATCCTGGGTCATCCATCCATCATGCGCCCGCAGGCCAGCAGGTCAGGGCGGTATCTGGAGATGCATCCGGGGCGCCGGGCCGAACCTGGTCTCGACCTCCCGGCCAGCGACGAAACCGGCCTTTTCGTAGAAGGCAAGCGCATGTGGGTTGGCGGTGACCTCGATCCGGCGGACGCCACGTTTGCGCGCGATCGCGACCAGGTCCTGCACCAGCGCGCGCCCGGCGCCCTGCCCCATCCACTCAGGATCGACGAACAGATCCTCAAGCTCGACCACGTCCCCGACGCCGAGCCAGGTGGCGAAGCCGACGATGCCGCCGTCAGCGACCGCGGTCCGCGTGCGTCCCTCACGCACCGCGAGATCGGAGAGCTCGAGAGCGTCGGGATGGGCGAGCAGGTTCGCCCGGTCACCGTGATTGGACAGCGATGACCTGCGGAACACATCGCGCAGCGCGCCCATGTCGCCGCGCACGGCATCGCGGATCAGGAACGTGGTCACCCTCTCAGCCTCCGCCCAGCAACCGCTCCGTCAACCGGGCACACCACGTGGGCCATCGCGCCAGACGAGGGCATCGGCGCCAGGAGCTAGCCGCCGGGCCCAGCCGGCCGAGAAGAAGCCAGGGCCGCGAAGACAACAATGGAGCTGAGATAGCTTCTGGTGGAGTAGTCGAAAGCGCCGCCGCAGGTTATCAGGCGCAGGGCCGCGTATCCGGGAGTGTGGTAAACGGCCTTCGCCGGGAACCTGGATTTGGAGTATTCCCGCACACCGGTGACCCTGAAAACGGCGGTGATCCCGTCGGCGAGTTTTACATCGATCTTGTCCCCGGGTTGGAGGGCTCCCAGGCGGAAGAAGACAGCGGCCCCTCGGATGCTGTCGACATGACCTTCGATGATCGACGCCCCGATCTGGCCGGGCGTCGCCGAGTATTTGAACCATGCCGCCCTGGCGGCCTGCGTGTGAAGTGATGGGACCCTGATCGTCCCGTTGGCGTTGGCGCCCAGATGCAGCAGTCTGGAGTGCACGCCAATGGCCGGAATATCAACCGACACCGGCAGCGAGCGGCGCAGCGATGGCCCGTGGGTCTTGCCATTCAGCGGCCCGACAGCGCCCGCCGCCGCCACGGCGGGCTGCGGCGCATGCACCTGGGCACCAAGCGCGACGCCGACGGCGGCGACGCCGGCCACGATGAGAAGGACACCGGCCAGCCCGGCGACGCGGGCACGGAGGGGCGTCGCCGGCGGAGGAGCGCAGCCCGCCTGCGGCCAGGACATGACCACGCGAAACCCGGCTATGCGCGGCCACTCCCCGTTCCGCAATGCCGTCACCCCCTCCTTACTTCCCTGGGGTGTTCTGCTCGCGTAGCCTGATATTTCCAATGATCACTTCATTGTGTGTCCGCCGTCTATGGGCTTCACCCTTGTGGCCGCCGGTTTTCGGGGACCTGCCTTCGGCCAGCGACCAGTCGTCACGCGCGCTCCCCTCCGGTGCCGGTTCCTGGTGCTGTAGCCGGAAAACAGGGCCGCCACCTGCTGGGACGCATGAGGAGGTTCCATGAAGGTGCGGCCAGCCGTCGCACGGGTGAGGCTCAGCGCAATGCTTGCCATCATCGGCTGGGCCACCGTGGCGATACTCATTTCCGCGGCGGTGTCGGCTTGCTCGGCTTCCACGCCCTCCCCGGGAGGGTCTCCATCGCCAGGACCGCCCGTCGCCTCCAGCCATTCCGGCAGTGCCTCTCCGGACTCGAACGGCAGCAGTTCACCCAGCTCGCCGGCGTCGTCGCCGGAGACACAGGCGAGCTCGCCAGCGTCGTCGCCGGAGACGGCGGCGTCGTCGCCGGAGACGCCGGCGACCGGCCTTCCCTCCTCGCCCCCGGCCGCTGGCGGCGGGGGCACAGCTGAATTCCAGCACACCATGCTGCTCACCCTCGGCGCAGCGGCGGTGCTGGCCGGTGTCGCGAGCATCGCCTACCGCAGAAGAGTCACCAGAAACCGCTGACACCTGCCGCCGCGGGCATCTCCTATCGGTGGCTTCGCGCGGCGAGGATCATCGCTGCTGCGAGGATGGCCATCCCCGCGAATCCGGTAGCGCGGGGGCAGCGGGTTGCCAGCACAGCCGGATCTACAGGTCCGGATGATCGATGTCCACCGGCGGCAAGTCCTGCACGTCCCGCTTGGCGATGTTGAGCCGGATGCCGTCCTCGACGCCGGTCACGGCGCCGATCGGGATGGCCACCTCCTTGCGGCCCCACAAGTGGCCTTCCTGCAGGAGCACGTGAGTCACCTGGTGGTTGCGGGAGTCGATGACCAGGCCTTCGACCTGCCCGATCTCCCCGTCGGTGGCGTGAACACGCTCGCCACGGCGTACGGCCACCTCGCCCAGGGGGACCGTGTCAAAGGTGGCGGTCTCCGAGAACCCGGTGACCGTCTCGCCCGCCACGCTCGCGCCACCGCCCAGGCTGGAGTACGGCCAGGAAAGGACCTGTTCTGGGCCGTAGAACGCGTAGCCCCTGGTTCCCGGCAGGAACTGCGTCTCCTCGGCGGAGTCGAGCCTGTCGAACTCCGCAACGGTGCACCGGAGCCGGACCTCGCCTCCTGCGGCGTCGACAAGGTCAAGAGGAACAAGCCGTCCGAGCCCCTGGCGGCCCTTCGGTTCGACCACGAGATGGGTGACCGCACGAGCGACCGGGTCGACCACCACGCGGCTGACCTCGCCGCAGACCCCGTCGGCACAGCTGGCGTCGGCCCCGATCGTGAACGGCGTCGTGTCTGCCATGGCCACCCTCCTCGCCTCCTTGGACCCTAGCGCCAACCGGGGCACCAGCAGGCACGGGCGGCGCGGCCCGCCGGGTCAGCGGCCGGGGTAGCCGATCGCATACCGGCGGCCGAGGGGGTGCCCTCGACGCGAAGCCCGCAAACCGGGAAATGGCGGGCGGGGAAGGCGGCTCTGTGCGGCTTCGGCTGTGTGCCGTGAATCGTCGCGGGCCGGGGGGAGTTGCCTGTCCGGGGCGGCGGACCGCAGGCGCGGGGCTGCCGGACCACCCGCGCCGGGTGCTGGCCGCCGCGGTGGCTGCCCACCGGAACGCCTCTCCTGCCTGTTGATGATGATCGCCGCCACGCTGACGATCAAAACGCCCAGGTAGACGAGAAGACCGCCGGCGATCAGTGGCGTTGCCCACTGATCATCGCCGCCGCGCGGGAACCGGAACAACTCATACGCCCACGCGCCCGCATACAGCGCGGTGGCCACCGCGATCCACCGGCCGGGCCGCAGAACCGGCTGCCTGCCTTGCGGCCGGGCGGGCTTGGGCGGCTGAGCCGCGGGCGGCATGGCGGGCAGGTCAGCGGTGAGGGCGGCCAGCTCCGCATAGGTCCGCGA
>DAITAE010000517.1:0-3697 GCA_036824445.1 Streptosporangiaceae bacterium
TCGATTTTCCAGTCCATGCCAGGCACCGTACCCCGAGGGTCGGACAGCCAGCGGGGACAGCTATGTAAGATATCGCTTACAAAGATGGGCCGGGAGGTGGCGCGGTGGACATGGCGCTGCGTGCGCTTGCCGATCCGACGCGCCGGGCGATCCTGCGGCTGGTGCATGAAGATGAGCTGGCCGCCGGGGAGATCGCACGCCACTTCCCGGCCATGAGCCGTCCGGCGGTCTCCCAGCACCTGCGCGTCCTGGCCGGCGCCGGGCTTGTTGAGGTCCGGCCCTCGGGCAATCTGCGCCTTTACCGGTGTCGGCCAGAAGGTCTGACCGACGTGACCGCGTTCCTGGACGAGATGTGGTCAGACCGCCTGGCAGCACTCAAGGCGGCGGCGGAGCGAGAGGAATGGCCGGCCCGCGCGCGGGCGGCGCACCGCGTGACCCGGGAGGCGAGGGATTGACCGGCCCGCGGGACCGCGCCGTCGAGCGCACGATCCGGATCCGCGCCCGGCCGGAGACGGTCTGGCGGTTCTGGACCGACCCGGAGCGGATCTGTGACTGGTGGGGATCGTCCGCAGAGCTCGACCCGCGGCCCGGCGGCGCCTGCGTGGTGCGGCTCGGCGGCGACGCGGTCATGCGTGGCGAGTTTGTCGAACTGGTCCCCTACCGGCGCATCGTCTTCACGCTCGGCTGGGACCCGGCCGACGGCGCCCCGCCGGTGGACCCGGGTTCCACCACGGTCACGGTCACGCTGACCGAGGACGACGGCGAGACGATCCTGACCCTTCGCCACACGGGGCTTCCGCCGGCGGCGCACGACCAGCACCGCGCGGGCTGGTCCCACTTCTTGCCCATGCTCGCCGACGCCGCCGGCCGGCCCGGCGCGCAGGTCGGGGAGGGACGCTGATGGCGTGTCGCCTGGACAGCCACGGATGAGAACGGAGAGCCATGCCCAGCGTGAACGTGCTGACCGACATCATCATCAACCGCCCCGCCGCGGCGGTGTCCGCCTACGCCGCCGACCCGTCCAACGCTCCGGCCTGGTACGTCAACATCGAGTCGGCCGAATGGAAGACGCCGCCGCCCTTGCGCGCCGGCGCCCGGGTCGGGTTCACCGCCCACTTCCTGGGACGGCGCCTTGAGTACACCTACGAGATCGCGGAGTTCGTCCCTGGCGAGCGGCTTGTCATGCGAACGGCCCGGGGACCGTTCCCGATGGAGACGACCTATACCTGGACGCCAGCCGGCAACGGTTCGACCCGCATGACCCTGCGCAACCGCGGCGAGCCGGCCGGCTTCTCGAAGATCCTCGCCCCGTTCCTCGCCGGGGCGATGCGCAGGGCCAACGCCAAGGACCTGGCGAGGCTGAAGTCGATACTCGAAGGCACCTGACCACCGGGCCTCCGGCCGCGGCAGCGGCGCGCGGCGCCTACTGGGCGGTGGCACCGCCGTCGACCGCCAGGGCGGCGCCCGTGATGAACGCGGATTCGTCGCTGAGGAGGAAGGCCGCGAAGGAGGCGATCTCGGCGGCGCTGGCGACCCGGCCGGTGGGGTTCGGCGCCTGGCCCGGAAGCTCGCCCTCGGCCGGCGCACCCAGGAGGTGCCGGTACAGCGGCGTGTCCACGTTGCCGGTGACCAGCGCGTTGACCCGCACGCCGCGGGCCGCTCCCTCCAGCGCCGCCGAGCGGGTGAGGCCGACGACCCCGTGCTTGGCGGCCACGTATGGCGCCATGCCGGGTATTCCGCGGACCCCGCCGATCGAGGCGTTGTTGATGATCGAGCCGCCGCCGGAGGAGCCGGTCATCGCCGGGATCTGGAACTTGAGGCAATAGAACACGCTGGTCAGGTTCTGCTCCAGGTCCGCGTGCCATGCCGCGCCGGCCACGGCGTGGACGGGGCCGGTGGCGGTCACGCCGCCCGCGTTGTTGACCGCCCCGTCGAGCCGGCCGAATTCCGTCACGGCCGCAGCGACCAGCCGCTCAACCTCCTGCTCCACAGTGACGTCGGTGGCGACGAAGAGCGCACGGCCGCCACCGTCGCGCAGCCGTTCCGCGGCCCGCTGACCAACATCGCCGCGCCGGCCGCCGATCACGACGGCGGCGCCGTCGGAGACGGCCCGGCCGGCCACCGCGTGCCCAATCCCGGTGGCCCCTCCGGTAACGATCACGACCTTCGACGCGAGACGTCCAGCCATGAGCCGAGCCTGCCACAACCGCCGCCGCAGGCCCCCGATCATGCCCGGCGGCCGGGGCGGCCCGGGCGTGCGGCGGGCAGCGGCGGCAGCAGCAGGCAGCTGTCGCCGAACTCGTGCCACAGGTAGTCGGCCCGCTCCGCCTCCCGGTAGGCCGCCTGCACCAGCGTCGGCCCGGCGACCGCCTCCAGCAGGGAGAGATGTGAGGCGTCCGGGTCGTGCCAGCCGGTGACCAGGCCGTCCACGACCCGCGCCGGGTGGGCGGCGCCGAGCACCAGGTCGGTCCAGCCGTGGCCGGCCCGCACTGTGCCGCCGGCGTCAGCCACGCTCTCCAGCGCCCGGGTGCTGGTGGTCCCGACGGCCACCACCCGGCGGCCCGTGGCGCGGGTCAGGTTGACGAGCCGCGCTGTCGGCTCTGGCACCGTGAACCGTTCGGGCAGAGGCGGCTCGCCGGCCTCGAGCGATGCCACCCCGGCATGCAGGGTGATCGGCGCCACAACGACGCCGGCCACGACAAGGTCGGTGACCAGCTCCGGCGTGAAGGGCCTGCCCGCGCTGGGCATCTCCGCGCTGCCGGGAGACCGCGCGAACACGCTCTGGTATGCCGCCAGCGGCCACGGGTCCGGGACGTAGGAGTAGCGGATCGGCCGGCCGTGCCGGGCCAGGAACGCGCCCAGGTCGCCGCCGGCCGCCACGGAGGCCTCCCACATCCGGGCCGCGGCGGGGCCGGGATAGCGGCGCAGCAGGGTGAGCGACGCACCGGCGGGAAGCGCGACGGTCTCGCCGGGGGCCGCATCGGTCACGCGCCCGGTCGCGGCCGAGCGCTCGCGCAGCTCGACCAGCCACGTCCCGTCAGGCAGCTTCGCCTCCCCGTGCGGCCCTCCCTCCGGCGCTCCCTCCCTGTGCGTTTCTCTCTCCGGCGTGCCCTCCCCATGCGTTATTGCCTCCGGCATTCCCTCCCCATGCGTTCCAGCCCTCGCCAGCGGTGTGGACAGGTGCACAACGACCGGGCGGCCGTCGCCGCGGCGGCCGTCCACGGCCGCGGCGATGGTGGCCGAGGTATTGACGACCAGCAGGTCGCCCGGTGACAGGAAGCGGGGCAGGTCGCCGAACCGGGCGTGGACGAGCCCATCGGGGGTGGCGACGAGCAGCCGCACCCCGTCTCTGCCCAGCCCGCGTTCCTCCGGTGGCCGGCTGGCGGCGAGCCTCATCGTGCCACCGCCGGCACGGCGAGGTCGCTCGCGCGGTAACGGCCGCTCGGTGGCCTCTCGTCAAGCAGCCGCAACAGCGCCGGAACGACCGTGCCCGGCTCGGGGCGGTCGGAGATGTCCTCGCCCGGGAACGCCTGCTGGTGCATGTCCGTGCGCATGTCGCCCGGGTCCAGCGCGTAGCAGCGCAGCGCCGGCTCCTCGGCGGCGAGGACCGCGGTCAGCTGGTCCAGAGCCGCCTTCGCCGAGCCGTAGCCGCCCCATCCCGGGTAGGCCTCGACCGCGGCGTCCGAGCTGACGTTGA
>DAITAE010000518.1:0-3695 GCA_036824445.1 Streptosporangiaceae bacterium
GCCGTGCGCGGGTACGGCCTGGAGCCGCTGACCTCGCTGGTCCGCCGCAGCACGCTGGAGGACGTGTTCCTGCACCTGACCGGCCGCCAGCTGGGGGAGTGATGGCGGACACCGTGACGCAGGCGCCGGCGGCGGTGCCGGGCGACCTGGTCCCGTCCGGCTGGTCGCTGGCCGTGCGGCAGCTGCAGTTCTGGCTGACGAACTACCGCCGCACCTGGCGCGGCTCCATCTACAGCAGCGTGCTGAACCCGCTGCTCTTCCTCGGAGCCATGGGCCTGGGCCTGGGCAGCCTGGTGAACCAGCACGGCACCGCCCGGCTGGGTGGGGTGAGCTACCTGGCCTTCCTTGCCCCTGGTCTGCTGGCCGCCGCCGCCATGGAGACCGGCGTGGGCGAGGCGACCTACCCGGTGTACGGGTCGGTCAAGTGGAACAAGACCTACCAGGCCGCGGTGGCCTCGCCGCTGAGCCCGGCGGACATCTTCCACGGTCACGTGCTGTTCGTCACTCTGCGGCTCGCCATGAACTGCGCGGTGTTCCTGGCCGTGGCCAGTGCGTTCGGCGCGATCCGCTCGCCATGGATGCTCGCGGCGCTGCCGGTGGCGGTGCTCACCGGCCTGGCGTTCGCCACCCCGATCGAGGCGTGGGCGGTGACCCGCACCAGGGACAGCTCCTTCGCCATGATCTTCCGGTTCGGCATGATCCCGCTGTTCCTGTTCTCAGGCACGTTCTTCCCGGTCACGCAGCTTCCGGCCTGGTTCCGGCCGGTCGCCTACCTCACGCCGCTCTGGCACGGTGTCTCGCTCTGCCGTGCGCTCAACCTGGGCACGGCGGACTGGGGGCAGGCGCTCATCGACGTGGCCTACCTCGCCGCGCTCGCCACGATCGGGATACTGGCCGGGCACCGCAGCTACCGGCGGCGGCTCTATGTCTAGCGGCATGTCCGGCGGCGGGAACGTGCGGGTGCGGGAGCTGCCGCTGCGGGTGGTCCCGCTGGCCTGGCTTTCCTCCCGCCTGCGCGGGTCACTCGGCGGGCGGGGCAGCCTGCACCTGATCGAGCGGAACGCCCGCGCCTACCGGCACGTCTGGCTGGTGCTCGTCTCCGGCTTGGCGGAGCCGCTGTTCTACCTGCTGTCGATCGGGGTCGGGCTCGGGCAGCTGGTCGGCACGGTGACCGGGCCCGGCGGCGGGCCGGTCAGCTACACCGCGTTCGTAGGCCCGGCGCTGCTGGCCACCTCGTCCATGAACGGTGCGATCTACGACTCCACCTTCAACGTCTTCTTCCTGCTCAAGTACGCCAAGGTCTACGACGCGATGCTGGCCACGCCGATGCGGGCCACGGACGTCGCCCTCGGCCAGATCGGCTGGGCGCTGATCCGTGCCACCCTGTACGCGTTCGCCTTCATGGTGGTCATGCTGGCGATGGGCCTGCTGGAGTCGCGGTGGGCCGTGCTGGCGCTGCCTGCCGCCGTCCTCACCGGGTTCGCGTTCGCCGCCGCCGGCATGGCCGCCACCACGTTCATGCGGAGCTGGCAGGACTTCGAGTACGTGATGCTGGTGAGCCTGCCGCTGTTCCTGTTCTCCACGACGTTCTACCCGCTCAGCGTCTACCCCCGGGCGCTGCAGATTGTGGTCGAGTGCACGCCGCTCTACCAGGCGGTCACGCTCCTGCGCGGGCTCACCCTCGGCGTAGTCGGCCCGGCCCTGCTGCTGCCCGCAACCTACCTGGCGCTCATGGGCGTGATCGGCCTGCTGATCGCGGGCCGCCGGGTGGGCCGCCTGCTGCTGACCTGACGCCGGCGTCCGGGCAGCGCGGGGGCGCGGAGGGCGCGGGCGGGCCGCGCCAGCCGCGGCAAGGCAGCCGCTAACCCCGCGACCACCATGGATACCCACCGGTAGGTAAAGTGCTCACGGACTCGCCGGGAGGGCGCCGTGGACTTCGCGTACGACGACCGCACGCAGGAATGGCGCGAGCGGCTGCTCGCCTTCATGGGTGAGCACATCTTCCCGGCCGAGCCGGTCTTCGCCGAGCAGGCCCAGGCGGTGGCGCGGTCCGGGGACCCCTGGCGGCGGCCGCCCGTCATCGAGGAGCTCAAGGCCGAGGCCCGCCGGCGGGGGCTGTGGAACCTCTTTCTGGCCGGCCATCCCGAGGGCGCCGGGCTGACCAATCTCCAGTACGCGCCGCTGGCCGAGATCACCGGGCACAGCCCGGCGCTCGCGCCGGAGGCGCTGAACTGCGCCGCCCCGGACACCGGCAACATGGAACTGCTGGCGGAGTTCGGCACCGAGCAGCAGCGCGCCGATTGGCTGCGGCCGCTGCTGGACGGGGAGATCCGCTCGGCGTTCTGCATGACCGAGCCGCAGGTCGCGTCGTCCGACGCCACCAATATTGCGACCAGGATCGAGCGCGACGGCGACAAGTACGTGATCAACGGCCGGAAGTGGTGGTCGTCGGGGGCGATGGACCCGGCCTGCCAGATCCTCATCGTGATGGGCAAGACCGCGCCCGGCGCGGACCGGCACCGGCAGCAGTCCATGATCCTGGTGCCGCGGGAGACCCCCGGGATCAGCGTCAAGCGGGGGATGACGCTGTTCGGGTTCGACGACGCGACTCACGGCGGCCACGCCGAGATCGAGTTCACGGACGTCACGGTCCCGGCCAGCAACCTGATCGGCGGCGAGGGAGACGGCTTCGCGATCGCTCAGGCCCGGCTCGGGCCCGGCCGGATCCATCACTGCATGCGGCTGATCGGCGCGGCCGAGCGAGCCCTCGAGCTCATGTGCCGGCGGGTCACAGGCCGGACGGCTTTCGGCCGGCCGCTCGCCGAGCAGGGGGTCATCCAGGACTGGATCGCGGAATCCCGGGTCAGGATCGAGTCCGCCCGGCTGCTCGTGCTTAAGACCGCATGGCTGATGGACACCGTGGGCAACAAGGGCGCGCACACCGAGATCCAGGCGATCAAGGTGGCGACCCCGGTGATGGCTGAGTGGGTGATCGACCGGGCGATCCAGGCTCACGGTGCCGCCGGGGTCAGCCAGGACCTCCCGTTGGCGCATCTGTGGGCATCCGCCCGCTCGCTGCGGTTCGCGGACGGGCCCGACGAGGTGCACAAGCGCTCGCTGGCCCGCAGGGAGCTGCGGCCCTACCTGTGAGTCCGGCCGCCGACCGGTAGCTGACAAAGCCGCCCGGTAGCTGACGAAAGGGAGAAGGAGAAACATGGCACAGGACGCACAACGGGTCGCCATCGTGACCGGCGCCGCCCGGGGCATCGGAGCCGCCACCGCCCGCAGGCTGGCCGCCGACGGGATGGCGGTCGCCGTGCTCGACCTGGAGGCCCAGACCTGCGCGCCGACCGTGGACGCGATCACCGCCGCCGGCGGCCGCGCCCTCGCCGTGGGCGCCGACGTCAGCCAGGCGGAGCAGGTCGAGGCGGCGGTCGGCAAGATCGCCGGCGAGCTCGGCCCGCCGGAGGTCCTGGTCAACAACGCGGGCGTGATCCGGGACAACCTGCTGTTCAAGATGACCGAGGATGACTGGGACACGGTGCTCGGCGTGCACCTGCGCGGCGCGTTCCTCATGAGCCGGGCGGCGCAGAAGCACATGGTGGACCAGCGCTTCGGGCGGATCGTCAACCTGTCCTCGAGTTCCGCGCTGGGCAACCGCGGCCAGGTCAACTACTCCGCCGCCAAGGCCGGCA
>DAITAE010000519.1:0-3694 GCA_036824445.1 Streptosporangiaceae bacterium
CCCGCCAGCCTCCCGCGGCCATGAGGCCGACAGCGGCCAGGCGGCGCCCGACTCGAGGGCTGTGGCCACCGGCGAGCCAGGAGTCGGCAGCCAACCCGGTCAAAGTTCGGGGTGAGCACGGTGATCGGCCTGGGCGAGCTCGCCCGGATGGACGTCATCCACGGACCGCGCCGTCTCTGCACCGGTACTTACGACGCGTGGCTGGCGGTCATGCGGGAATGCAACCCGCGCTTCGGCTTCACCGACCCGCCGTTCCGGCGGTCGCTGCCGATGACCCTCGCCTTCGTGGCAACCGCCAGCCGGCCCACCGCGGTCCTGACCGGCCCGCAGCACCCCACCAGGGGCCGGCCCGAACCGGCCGACCCGGATCCGGCTGCTGGCACCCACGGCATGGTCCGCGCCCGCGTCGAAGGATCCGCGTTCGCCGCCACCGCGGGGGTGGTATGGAGCGGCGACCTGCCGCGCCAACTCCAGCAGGTGCTCTTCGACACCGCCGACATCACGACCTTGTGACCCGTCCGCCGACGGGGGCACTCCTACCGCTGGTTCCTCAAGCTCGGCGTGCGCTCCCGGGCTCAGGTGCGCACGATCCTCGCTGATATCCAGCCCGGCGACGCCTGACGGCCGACCGGGCTCGCCCGCGCCTATGGCGTTATTGCTCTGGCGTCTTAGCCAACGACGCTGGTTGCTGCTGCATTTGTTCAGATGAGGGAACTAGTCGCTGGAGGATCACATGAGCGGCATGCCGGCAGATTTTGCCCCGATCCTGTGGTTCCGCGCTGGCAGCGCGGAGGACGGGGGAGACGGGCGGCGCGGCCTTACGGCGGCGGGCGTGCTGCGGCCGCTTGAACTCGAGTCAGTGAGGCGGTGGCTGTGACGGCCGTCGGCGCAGACCACGCCGGGCCAACGAAGATGCCTGCTGGCGCTGTGACCGGGGCGCCCACCCGGCGGGGACGTCTGCGGGTCGCCGCGGCGGCCCGTGGCGTCCCGCTGGCCACGATCATCACGGCTGTCGCCGTGGTGGTTTTCGCCTACTTCGCGGGCAAGCTCATTTACCGGTTGCGGGACGTTCTTCTCATGATGATGGTCGCCGGGTTCATCGCCTTGATCCTGAACCCGCTGGTGGTCTACTTGCAACACCGGTGGATCCGGCGGCGCGGCTGGGCGGTGGCTGTGGTGACCATCTGGGCGGCGCTGGTCTTCACCGGCCTCGTGCTGGCGTTTGGTCATCCGCTGGTGCACGGGCTGACCCACCTGTCGCAACGGTTGCCCGCGTACGTGCAGGACGCGCGGCACGGCCACGGCCCGGTAGGCCACCTGGTGCGCCGCTTCCACCTGGCGGCCTGGGTGCAGCAGAATGCACCGAAACTGCAAAGCCTGGGTGCGGGCCTGGCAAAGCCGGCCCTCACCGTCGGGAAGGGCGCGGTGTCGCTGGTCGTGACGCTGGGGACCATCGCCGTGCTTGCCCTGCTTCTGCTGCTAGAGGGCCCCAAGATGCGCAGGGGCCTGCTGAGCCTGATGCCGCCGGAGCGCGCCAGCCGTTCTGCCCGGATAGCCCATGAGATCAACCAGTCCGTCACCGGCTACATGGTGGGAAACCTCCTGACATCCGTGATCGCCGGCGTCGTGGTATTCGTCACGCTCACTGCCCTGGCAATTCCCTTCCCGCTGCTATGGGCGATATGGGTGGCCCTGGTCGACTTCCTGCCCATGGTCGGCGGCGCGCTCGCAGGTATCCCCACGGTCTTGTTCGCGCTTGGCCATTCGCTGACCGCCGGCATCGTCACGGCGGCCGTGTTCATCGCCTACCAGCAGATTGAGAACCATGTGCTGAACCCGGTGGTGATGAGCCGCACGGTGAATGTCAATCCGCTGCTGGTGCTGGTGTCGGTCCTGGTGGGGACGTCCATCGGCAGCTGGGTCGGCGGTTTCTTCGGCAGCTTCGTGGCAGCACTGATCTCCATCCCGGCCGCGGGCGCCCTGCAGATACTCGTGAGGGAACTGTGGCAGGCGACCGCCCCGGAAGGGCCACCCGACGGCGAGCCGGCATCGCCGACGGGATAAATACCTGAGTCATTCTGCGGATCGCACTCGCCGCCTGCTCCGCAGCGGCGTGCTCATTCCTATAGTGGCGGGCAATATCACCAGAGCCACCATCGCCTTTACGGCCGCAGGATTGCCGGGTGGACTGGCTGGTGAGCGGCAAACCGCCGCCTCATCCGCCATGAAAGGATACAAAAATGGGAAAGGCAAAGGATATCCGCGAGGCAGTCGAGGCAGAACTCGGCTTCGACCCGCTCGTCGACGCGGCCGGCATCACCGTCAGGAACATGAACGGGCAGGTGGCGCTCAATGGCACCGTGCCGAGCTACCCGCAGTACCTGGAGGCAGCCACCGCTGCCCAGCGCGTCGCGGGCGTGACCGACGTACACAACCACCTGGAGGTCGTGCTGCCAGACAGCGACTACCGCGATGACGCGATGCTGACCACCTCGGCCAACAACGCGCTCGCGGCGAACATCACCGTCCCAGACGGGGTTGAGGCGACCGCGTACGACGGCAACGTGGAGCTGACCGGCACCGTGAAGCACGGTCCGCAGCGGGCCGCAGCCGAACTGGCGGTTGCCGGGCTGGCCGGTGTCCGCAACATCAGGGACGACATCGAGATCGGCTACGATGCCGACCCGGCCGACGTCGCCCTGCTTGTCCAGGACGCGCTGGACCGCTACGCCCTGATCGCCGATGACAGCGACGTCGGGGCATACACCAGCGGGAACACGGTGACACTCACCGGCCACGTCCGCACCTGGGCCGAGCACGACGCGGTGGTCGGCGCGGCCTGGATGGCCAGCGGCGTCTCCGATGTCCGCGACGATCTCTACATCACCGGCTGACCACCTGGCATGCCCTCACAGCCTGGGCCCGTCGAGGGCCGGTCCCTTCAGCAGCACCGTCAGGGAGGCCGGCCCAGCCGGGTCGCCGCCGCCGCAACAGCGGGCCTGGCGGCGGCAGGTCACACAGTGGGTGGTGCACGGCGTGCTGTTCGTGGAAAGCTACGGCTTCGCCACGGCCGACCTGCTCGTCGACATGCTCTTCAGGCTGAGCCTGAACGTGGCGGACAAAGCGAAGCCCTCGGGACCGCCGCTGGATGATCCGAAGCTGGGAGCTATATGTCTATTGGCGGCAGATGTTAGCCAATGGCAACGGTCTCGTTTCTACTGACATTGATCGGCTTCTCCCTGGCGCCCAAGACGGCACGGCGCGCCGGAGCCGAAAAGGAGGGAATACCCATCATGTTCAAGTCAACATCCACCTCTTTGATCCTGCTTGGCGTTCTGGGCGTCATCGTCGGGATCATCGCCATCGCCTGGCCGGGCGTGACGATCGCCGCGCTGGTCATCTTGTTCGCGGTCTACGCCTTCATCGGCGCGGGCCTTCAGGCCGTGCGCGCGTTCAGCAGCCGCACCGCGGGACCGGTATTCGGCCACCTGCTGCTGGCGCTGATCTACCTTGCCGCCGGTGTGGCCGCCCTGGTCTGGCCCAGCCCGACCGCGCTGGTGCTAGTGCTGGTCGTGGGGATCTGGGCGCTCGTGGCGGGCTTTGCCGAGATCTTCGCCGCCTTCGGCAGCGGCGAGACCGCCGGCACCCGGGCGATGTTCATCGTGACCGGGCTGATCTCGATCGCGTTCGGCGT
>DAITAE010000520.1:0-3685 GCA_036824445.1 Streptosporangiaceae bacterium
CTTCTCGCTCACCGCGTACCCTGCCCTTCTGGGATCAGCGCCTGCGCCTGCAGCCATTCGTCGGCGACCTTGCGCGGGTCCAGCCCGTCCAGTTCCATCCGTGCATTGAGAGTACGCAGCTCGGGCGTGGTCAGGCGGGCCGAGACGGCGTTGAGCGCGGTCAGCAGCCGCGGGCCGTACCGGTCGACGGTGGCCCGGCGGACCACTGGAGTGATGTTCTCGGCCGGCTGCAGGGCACGGTTGTCGGTCAGGATCACCAGCTTCTGCCTCTTGATGGCCGGGTTGGTGGTGAAGAGCAGCCCCACGCCGATCTGGCCGGAGGCCAGCGCCTGCACGGTGAGCGGGCCGCCGGCGTCGGTCTGCGCGAAGTCCGCGACACGCAGCCCGTACGTTCGCTTGAGCCCGGGCAGGCAGTCCGCCCGCTCTGCGCATTCAGGTGGGCCGCCGAACACCAGCGGCGGCGCCTTGGCCAGGTCAGCGATCGACCGCAGGTGATACTTGGCAGCGGTCGCCTCGGTGACCACGATCGCGTTGGCGTCCTGCGCCGGCGCTCGCTGCGCGGCGACGAGCCCGCGGCGCGCCGCCGACTGAGCCAGGTGCCGGTAGGTCTGCGCCGCGTTGGACGTGGCGGGCCGTCGCCCCAGGCTGATGAAGTTCAGTGCCGAGCCCGCGTACTCGGGGACAAGCTGGACCAGGCCGGTCATGAGGGCCGGTTCCACCAGCTCGCGGGTGCCCAGGTCCGGCAGGACCCGGACCGGGAAGCCCTTCGCCGCGAGAGCAGTCGCGTAGATGTGGGCGAGCAGGACGCTCTCGGGAAAGTTGAACGATCCCACCGTGATCGTGGCGCCCGGCCGGCCGGCCGCCGGCACCTGCGCGGACGAGTCCTGCCCCCCGGAGGCGGTGCACGCGGCGCACAGCACGGCCAGCGCCAGGCAGACCGAACGCAGAACAACCCCCCGACCGTGCATCCTCTCATCATGCGCCCTCCCGCCACGGCCAGGCCAGTATCCGCGGGCAGGAACGGGCAGAAGCAGCCACCGTCACCGGGGAGGCTCAAAATACTTTCATTGCGGCAAATAAACGACGCCAGGGATTCCAGCCCGCCTGCGCTGTGGATAACGGCCGGGCTGTGGTGTGATGATGGGTTTGTCACAGGGGGTTAGTCATGGGAACCACCGAGCCCACGTATTCGCCGCAGCCTTTGCCCAACACCCAGCCCCGGTCCCGCAATGGCCTCGGCGTCGCGGCGCTCGTCATCGGGGTGGCAAGCCTGGTGGCGGGCGTCTCCTTCGTCTTGTTCCCGCTGGGCCTGCTGGGCGGCCTGGTGGGCCTGATCATCGCGATCGTCGCGCTCGCCGGCGGCCGAAACCGGGGCGCGACGAACGGGGGCCAGGCCGTGGCCGGCCTGGTCTGCAGCATCCTCGCGCTCATCATCGGGATCACCCTGTCCGTGCGCGTGGGGACCTGGGCCGCTCGCAACACCGACGTGTTCGCCCGTTTTGATAAATGCGTCGCCCAGGCCGCGAACCGGACAGCGGTCTCGGTGTGCATCGCCAACTTCGCCGACGACGTCCGCCGCTGACCGGTCGTTCGGGACCGCGGCCGGGCCCGGCCGGCCGGGCCCGGAACTACGGCTGCTGGTCCTCTCGGCGATGGCCGGCGGCGAGTTCGCGCAGGTCCGCGACCGGAAGCGCCGCCGCCTGGTAGGAGACGATGCGGCAGTCCGTCAGGGCGCGGACTGTCGCGGTGCGCCGGCCCTCCTCAAGCGACGCGCGCTCGCCCAGGACGGCGCCGGGGCCGAGTTTCGCCAGTTCGGTGCCGTCGGCCTCCACCTCGACCATGCCGTCGAGCACGAGGACGATTTCGTCCGCGGCTTCGCCCTCGGCGAGGATCGTCGCCCCGGCCTTGACCTTCGCGGTGCGGGGCTGGGGGCCGCCTCCGCGCATGATCGCCAGGGACAGGCGCCGCTCCAGGGCGGTTTCCGCCTCCGATGCGAGGGCAGCGTTCTCGCGGCCGCTCCAGGGTGAGCGCGCCACGGTCGCGGCCCGGTACCAGGTCTTGAAGTCGATCAGGGCCGACTTTCCGGCCAGTGCGCCGTCGCCGTCGTAGATCCAGTGCCGGGGGAAGGAACTGGCGCCGACAAGCTCATGCCCGGTCGAGCCGTCGGCGTAGAGGGTCAGGGCCAGGGTGGTCCACACGGCCGGCCCCTCGCTCTTCACGAACGGCGCATCCTTGACCAGCCGGGGCGCGGGAAGGCCGGCCCTGCCGCCCGCTGTCTGGGTGAACCGGACGAAGTCCTCACCGACAACCGGCTCCGGCTTGAGGTCCGGGTAGCCCAGGGCCTGCACCATGACGCGGATCCCGCCGAAACGCACGAGGGTATCCGAGACCCGCCCGGCGCCACCTTGTCCATACCTAACGATCCTGCCGTCTTCCACGTCGATCCAGGCGCGGAGGTCGTTGGCGAAGCGGGCGCCCTCCGGGCCGACCACCGAATCCAGGTCCTTCCATTCGTCCGGCGGAGGATCGTCGTAGTGCGTTACTCCCAGCTCGAACGGGAGCCGGGTCACGCCGGCAATGGCCGCCGACGGGATCCACGAGATGCTCGTAACCGACGACTCGATACGCATAACCGAAGCCTCACCCTCTCGTCCAACTCAGCCAACGCGGGCGACGGCCCGCACATCCTGTGTGCCGCGCCTCATCAGGCGCGCTCCACGGCGAACAGCTGCCACCTGTCCGGAACGCCCTTGAGCGCGTGTACACCGCGGTCCGCGAAGCCGATCCCCGAGCCAAGCACCAGCATCTGCACGGTGCTGGTGGCCAGGACCTCGCCTGCCTGGGCGAGAGCCGCGACGCGCGCGCCGACATGGACCGCGAGGCCCGTCACCGCCGCGCCCCTGCGCTCCACCTCGCCGGTATGCACGCCGGCCCGGATCTCGATCCCGATCTCCTGCACCGCATCCCGGGCGGCGCAGGCGCACCGGACGGCCCGCGCGGGCCCATCGAACGTGACGAAGAATCCGTCCCCCGCCGTGTCGACCTCGCTGCCGTGGAACCGGTCCAGGAGGCGCCGGACGCGGGCGTGATGCTCGTCGAGCACATATCCCCAGCGGCGGTCACCGAGCTGGTCGGCCAGCTGCGTGGACCCGACGATGTCGGTAAAGAGCACCGTGGCCAGGCTGCGGTCGGAATCCGGTGTCCCGTACGCGCCGGTCAGGAATTCCTGGACCACGTCGAGCAACGCGTCGGCGTCGCCAACGTAGGGCAGCTCGTCGTCACCGGGCAGCTCGGCGCACCTCGCATCGGGGATCAGCTTCGTCACCGCCCGCCCCGGCTCCGGGCCGAACAGCACGTTGCCGGTGCGGTGCAGGATCAGCGTCCGCGCCTGGATCGCCGGGAGAACCGGCCCCAGATCGAACTCCATGGCCCACCGGAGCGTCGCAGCCGCTGCGCTCGGGGTAGACGACATTCGCTCCCACCGCCGGTACCAGGAAAGGAACCGGGCATCGTCGGCCCGGGACGGGGCAAGGATCGGTACCAGGCTGGCCTGCCCCCAGCCTGTTTCGACGGCGGCGGACAGCGCCTGCAGCACGGCCGGGTCGGGACGCACCAGCTGAGGTCCGTCCGGCACCTTGACCGGCAGCGTTCCCAGGACCAGCGCGGCGACCCGGCCGGGGTGCGC
>DAITAE010000521.1:0-3676 GCA_036824445.1 Streptosporangiaceae bacterium
ACATTTGCCCAGTGTCATGTGCGCTGGATAACGGCACGCTGACCAGGTACAGCTCAGGCCGGACAAGACCCACGAGTGAGCGTCAGTCCGGGCTGAGCAGGGCGTTGGCGGAGACGGTGTGCGCGGCAGCAGCTTCCGGTCTGCTCGGCTCCCGACGGGCGGGCCTACCGGGTGCAGAAGGCCCCCGTGGACCAGTAGCGGGTGGTTCGTGGTGGCCGGTCGGGGCAGGGTTGAGTCATGAGGCTGGGTACACAGCCCAGGCAGCGGCTCACCCTCGTGGTGGCGTGCACGGCTCAGGTCATGATGGTGCTGGATGTCATGATCGTGAGCGTCGCCCTTCCGTCCTTGCAGCGCGAGCTTCACCTCTCGCCCGCGGTCCTGGAATGGGTGGTGAGTGCCTACGCCCTGACCCTGGCGGCCCTGATCCCGACGGGCGGGGCGCTGGGCGATCATTTCGGGCGTAAGCGTGTCTTCATGAGCGGGGTCGCCCTCTTCATGCTCGCCTCGGTCGGCTGTGCACTTTCGGTTTCGGGGGGAATGCTGATCGGTTTCCGGGTGATCCAGGGGATCGGCGGCGCCGTCATGTCGTCCCTGACCCTGTCCCTGATCACTGAGGCCTACCCGCCGGAGGCGAGGACTGGCCCGATCGGGCTGTGGGCCGCGGTCAGTGGCCTGGCAGTCGCGGGCGGCAGCGTCATTGGCGGCTTGCTGCTCAGCGTGTTCCCGTGGTCATCGATCTTCTGGGTCAACGTCCCGATCGCGGTGGTGACCCTGGTCATCTCCTGGTTCGCGGTTGTGGAGTCCCGCGAACCCGTACCGCGCCCCTTCGACACTGCCGGTGTGGCGCTGAGCGCTTCCGGGCTTCTGTTCCTGACCTTCGGGTTCGTCTACTCCTCCGACGCGACCTGGCATTCACCGGTTGTGGCCGCGGGCGTCGCCGCGGGCGTGGCGGTCCTGGTGGTCTTCTTTGTGTGGGAGCGCAGGGCGCCATTCCCCATGGTCCCGCCGGCGTTGCTGCGAACCCCGAGCTTCGGCCGGGCCTGTGCCGTGTACCTCCTGGCCTACCTCGCGTTCTCGGGATTCATCTACTACGTCACCCTCTTCTTCCAGAACGTTGACGGATGGTCCGCGCTGCGCACCGGCCTGTCCTGGCTTTTCTTCTGCATCCCGTACTTTGCCGTGGCCCAGCTCAGCAAGCGGGTCGAGCGGTGGCTGCCGGTGGCATCGGCCGTCGGGTGGGGGTGCCTCATCGCCGCCGCGGGCGTGCTTGGCATGAGCCAGCTGACGACGGCGACGCCGTTTGCCTGGCCGGCCGCCTGCTACGTCCTGGTGGGGGTGGGCTTTGCCCTGATGGTCCCGGCGGGTTCGTCCGCGGCGATGGCCGAGGTTCCGGAGGGATCGTCGGGGATCGGGTCAGGCCTGTTCAACGCCTGCCGCCAGATCGGCACCGCCACCGGGCTGGCCATCCTGGGATCCATCGGCGCCGGCGTGACCCTGGCCGACTGGCACCACCAGACCGGATCTCTCCCCCAGGCCGAACAGGGGCGGGCAGCCCAGATCGGGGCCGACGTCGCGGGCGGTCAGGTCCACATCGCCGCCGCGTCCGCAGGCCAGCACGCGCTCGACCTGGCGGTGGCCTCCTTTCTCCGGGGTTTCGAGCTCGCCCTGATCCTGGCCGGCGCGATCCTCGCCGCCGCCGGGGTCGTCGGCTTCCTGGGCCTGCGGCGCCTCCAGAGCCCTGCGTCCCAGCAGCGCCAAAGGGCCGATGTGAGCACGAGCAGGTGAGATGCGTTGGCTCAGGGCGCGGGGGCACGGATGAAGGCGAGGTGGCCTGCGCGCCTTGTTACCGGTAGCGGAAGCCGTCGAGGAAACGGCGGAAGACGCCGCCTTCGCGGGTAAGGGCGGGGCCGGGCGGGGGCGCGGCCGCGCGCTGCCCGGCGACGGGCTGGTCGTAGTCGGTGCGGGCGATGGCGTCGACGATCTGGGGTTCGGTGAAGTCCGCGGAGCCTTCGATCTGGGGCACGTAGCCGACGAGCATGCCGTCGCGCATGACCTGGGCCTCCAGGCCGGCTGTGCCGTCGGTGTCCCACTCGGCTTCGCGGCCGCCGGGCAGTGACACGCGGACGCCGAACTGGCCCGAGCCCCCGCGCAGCAGGTGAGCGTTGACGCCACGGTCCCGAAGGGCGTCGGTGACCCGGCGGGCCCGGAATTCGTCCATGCCAGGACGATAGTGATCGTTCCTGAAAGATCGCTGACCGCCAGCTGAGCGCTTGCGCATACCGGGCAGCAGAACGACCGTTCTGCCGCAGACAGAGTTCGTGGCGGTGCTCCCTGCTCAGCCTTAACGGATGAGCGTTTCCTTCGGCCGCACCACGCAGAACTCGTTTCCCTCGGGGTCGGCGAGAACGGTCCAGGACTCGGCGCCAGTCTGCCCGATGTCGACCCGGCGTGCCCCGAGCGCGACAAGACGGTCAATCTCCTGAAGGCGGTCTGCCGCGCTGCTGGTCAGGTCGAGGTGCACCCGGTTCTTGACCGTCTTGGGATCGTTGACCGGCATGAAGCAGATGCCGACCGGTGCGTTCTCGTCAGTCCCGATAACGATCTCCCGCTCGCGCTCGGAGAGGATCTTCCAGCCGAGCGCTTGCGTCCAGAACCGGGCCAGGCCGGGCAGGTCGTGGGCGTCGATGACGATGTGGTGAAGTCGGACAGGCATGCCGACAGTCTGCAAGATATACAGGAGTCCGCTCCCCGCGAACCCCGCATTGTTCTGCCGCTGCGAGCGCGCAACTTGCTGGGGTATCGCCCGTTGCCACCAGATGCGGGTGCGCACGACGATGACTCACATGGCAATGGTGTATCGCCGCCCGGTAGGCGTTATGCGGCAGAGCGTCAAGCCACAGCTGGCCAGCTGGGAGCGGGCGGGGCATCCCAGCCAGGTGAAGCTGGGGCGCTTCCTGGCACACGTGGACGCCATAGCCGGGCCGGTGCTGGCGAGGGTGCGCGGCCGGGTTGCTGCCGAGCTGATCGTCGGGTTCAGCGATGGCGTCTCACTGATTGATGGCGGCCATGACCTGGACAACTACCTGTTCCCGGTCGCTCAGCGGCTAGGCCCGGAGCGGGTGGCAGCCATCTTCGGCCGCAAGATCCACGGGCCGTCCTCACTAGCGGTGGGACCCGCCCAGCCGGACACGGCCGGCGCCACCCCACAGTTCTCGGCCCGGATGACTGGGTCCTATGAGCGCAGAGAGTGGAAACAACAGCTCCACGATCGGCTTGCGGCGCAGGCGGCCACCATCGATCCGGGTCCGGCCGGGCTGACCATCGCGCTGACGACCGGGCCGGGCCGCAACTGGGCCAGCCTCTGGAAGCCACTTATCGATGCCCTCGGCCCCGTGCTGGGCGAAGACCCCACCCAGCCCTTCCACCCGCACGATGACCGTATCGTCAGCCTCGGCCTGCATCACACCATCGACACCGGCATCGCCCACGACGTGATCATCGACGCCTGGTGGACCCGCCTGTAGCTAACCCCGCCGCCTCCCTCCGCGCCGCTTGCACGGGGTTTCGACCGGGATCCGCGGGCGCTACCCCAGCTGGTCGCGGCGGCGTGTCAGGTAGGCGGTCTCGGCGGTGTTGCCCGCCAGGTCGATGGCTCTGTCGTACGCCGCGCGCGACT
>DAITAE010000522.1:0-3665 GCA_036824445.1 Streptosporangiaceae bacterium
CCGCAGGCCGGAGGCCCGGGTCCGCTGGCTGGCCCGTCCGGCGGGCCGACCCTAGGTGGTCCGGCCCAGGTAGTCCGGGCGGTCCGGGCCCTCCGGTGCGCGGTCGGCCCGGCGTGTCAGCGGAGAGCGCGCCTTGAAGGCCGCCTTGCGGGCCGCCCTGGCCACTGCAGAGTCAGGATGGTGGTCGCTCAGGGCGGTCAGCAGCTCGGTCACGCCGGGATGGCTGACCTCCCAGAGCCCGGCGACCAGTTCCGCCTGTGCCGCCGGCGGGACGTCGGGCAGCAGCTCCGCGACCACGTCCCTGGGGTCGGCCTCTTCGAGCAGGCCCGCTCCCAGATCTACCAGCAGCCACGCCCGGTCGCCCGGGCCCAGGTCTGCCTCCTCGCCATGCTCGTGCAGCCAGACGGCCGCGTGCGCATGCAGCACCGGGTTGCCCAGCGCGGCGCGCACCGCGGGCACCGCCGGCGCACCGATCCGGTCAAGCACCGCGAAACCCGCGCCGCGCAGGCCGGGCGACCCCTGGCCCGCCGCATCGATCAGCTCCCGGGCGGCGTCCTCGCGCGTGCGCGCGGCCAGCCAGGCTGCGATCTCGGCCTCGCCGTCCTCCACGTCGCAGCTGGCCAGGGTGACCAGCAGGGCGGCTGCGTCGCCGCGGGCGCCGCCGCCGAGCACCGGTACGTGCCAGCCCTGGGCCCGCAGCCGCCGGTGAACACCCCACACACCTAGCCGGGACAGCGTCACCGTGAGCCCGCCGGCCGCCTCGTCCGTCCCGAGTTCCACCACACCGAGGTCAGCCAGCGCCTCCAGGGCCGAGGACAGCCCGGCCGCCTGGTCCTGCTCAGGGTCACCGGCCGCGTACGCGGGCCCGGAATGGCGGGCGCCGCTGCCCGCGGCCGCCACGTACGCCTCGAAGAGGGCGTCCATCTTCACTGGTCCGCCGACCGTGTAAAGTGCCGTGGCCATGCCGTCCAGGTCCTCCGCGGCGAGCATCAGCGTGAGGGCGTCATCCCAGGCGGCAAGCACCTCCTCCGCGTCACCCGAGGCAAGCACCTCCACCCGGGCGCCAGGCCGGGCCCTGCCGTCGGCGACCTCCAGCATCCCGGTGCGGGCCGCGACGCGCCACGCCGCATCAATCTCACCCGGGGCCAGTTCCAGCTGTGTCATGGCCGCCGCCGCCTCGGTCACGGGCAGTCGGCCGTCCCCGGCCAGCACCCGCCCGGCCGGCTCCAGCCAGCGCGCTACCTCCCTGGCGGCCCGCAGCAGCGGCGCCACCCGCGCGGACCCCGCCAGCTCCTCGCGGGGCGCCAGCCGTACCGGAGGCAGCCGCGGCGCCCCATGCTCCCGCTTGTCGCCGGCGCCGCGGCCGCCGGGAGCAGCAGCCCGTCCGGCGGCCCCATCCTCGGCTGTGCCGCTTGCGCGGGGCACGCCGGGCCCGGATCGCGGGTTCCGTCGTGAGGTGGCCACTCCAGCACCCTACGGCCTTCGGCGAGCAACTCAGATCAGCTCGGCTGGGTCCAGTTGCACCCGGACCGCGCCCGTGTCCTTGCGTGCGCTGCGCACACCTTGTGCCGCCTGCAACGCCGCTGCGAGCGGCATTGACGCGGATCTGGGCACCCGGACGAGCACCCGCACGTGCTTGGCCGGCACACCATCCGCCCCACTGCCCCCGCTGAACTCATTGGCCTCATCTAGTCCGGCGGCCATTTCAGCCCCGGCGGCGGGTTTCTGCCCATTCTTCCCCGCACTGCGGGCGTCGAGCGGAATCGGCCCGAGCACGTCTGCCTCCGGCGGGAGCACGGCTGCCGCCAGCAGTTCGGCCACCGCAGCGTCCGGGCCGGAAAGGGCGGCCATCCGCACGGCAGGCGGGAACCGGAGAGCCTCACGTTCGCCTAGTTCCCGGTCCGCGTGGGTCACCGGATCCCAGCGGATCAGCGCCTGCACCACCGGCAGCCCCGCCTCGGCGACCACGGCCACGGCGCCGCCGGAGCTTCCCGGCCGGACCAGCGCGGCCGCGTTCAGCCAGCGGCGCAGCGCCTCCTCCGCCGCGCGCAGGCTGGGGCGGCCGAGCAGCGCCCAGCCGTCCAGCAGCACCGCGGCCGCGTACCCGGCGTCGGCCCGTGGCTCGGCCCCGGGGGTGGCGACGACCAGCGCCGGTGCCGGTGGGACCGTGTCGACGACGTTGGCACCCCCCGATACCACCACCGGCGTGGCAGGGAAGGCGTGCCCCAGTTCCTCCGCCGTCCGCCCGGCCCCGGTCACCAGGGCGCGGACGCGCGGATCCCCGCAGGCCGGGCACCGCCACCCGGGGTCGGCGCGCCCGCACCACCGGCAGTTCGCGGGGCCGCCGCCCGTCTCCAGGGCGAGCGGGCCACCGCAGGCCGCGCAGCGGGCGGGGGACCGGCAGTTCTCACATGCCACGGCGGTCACATAACCTCGCCGAGGCACCTGCACCAGAACCGGGCCGTGGGCCAGCCCGGCGCGTGCGGTGCGCAGCGCGAGGCTCGGCATCCGGGCCGACCGGGCCGCCTCGTCCCTGGCGAGCTCGGCGTCGGCGCCCGCTGCCTGGATCCGCGGCGCGCAGTGCCGGACGGTAGGCCGGGCGGCGGTGATGCCGGCCGCCCAGCCGGTGCTGATCAGCCTGGCCGCCTCGGCGGTGCGCGCGAACCCCCCGATCAGTGCTCCCGCACCGGCCCGGTGCGCCCGCAGCGCGAGAACCTCCCGCGCGTGGGGGTACGGGGCGCGTGGCTCGGCGTGCAGGTCGTCCCCGTCGTCCCAGATGACGACCAGGCCGAGGTCGCGCACGGGGGCGAACATGGCGGCCCGGGTGCCGGCGGCCACCCGCACCATCCCGCGGGCCACGGCCAGCCAGCGCCGGTACCGCTCGGCGGGCCCGAGCCCGGCCGCCAGGCAGACGTGCCGGCCCGGCCCGAGCACGCGGGACAGGGCGCGATCTACGAGTACCAGGTCCCGGGCGTCCGGCACCACGATGACGGTGCCCCGCCCGGACGACCCAGCCGCCGCGGCGGCGATCGCGACCTCGTCCGGCCAGTCCGTGCCGGGCAGCGCCGACCACACCGCGCGCGGCGCCCGCCCCTGCGCGAGCGCGGTGAGGAACGGCTGCCCGGCCGGGTAACGCGCCCACGGGCCCGGCTGGGGCGGGGGCGGCCCCGGCTGCTGGCCGTTGTGGATTCCGAACCGATGCCGCCCGCCGTCGCTGGCGCCCTCGGGCGGGAGGTCGGCGGTCTCGGCGCCGGCGTGCCGGGGCGGGATCGCCAGCCGGAGCACATCGGCGAGGGTCCCGGCGTAGCGGTCCGCGACCTCGCGGGCGAGCGCCGCGATCTCGGGGCTCAGCACCGGCTCGGGCGACACGACCCGCTCCAGGTAGGCGAGCCGCCCGCGATGTTCGCTGGCGGCCGCCCGCTCCAGCAGGTAGCCGCCCGTTAGCTGGCCGGCGAACCGCACCCTGACCCGGCACCCGGGGACCGCGGTGTCCGCCAGCCGCTGCGGCACCAGGTAGTCGAACGGCCGGTCGAGGTGGGCGAGCGGGACGTCCACGGCAATCCTGGCCACCGGCAGCTGCTCGGCTGGCGGCCCGGCGCGCCGGCCGCGCCGGGCGGAGCCAGCGCGATCGCCGCGTCCAGAGGCCGTGCGCGCAGACGCAGCGC
>DAITAE010000523.1:0-3659 GCA_036824445.1 Streptosporangiaceae bacterium
AGTGGGTGCGTGAACTGGCGGTGGGTTCCCACGGTAGCGACCAGGTATAACTAGCCTGCGCGGCGGTCGACGCGCAGGATGGTGATCAGGTCGCCCTCGACCGTGTACATGATCTTGTACGGGCCGACGCGCAGCCGCGGCACCTCGCCCCACCGGAACGCCTCCGGCGGGTACGGATTATCGGACAGCTGGGCGACTGCAATTCCAATGGCGCGCATCCCGGCTTGATCTGTCATGAAGCGGCGTGCCGACGCTCGCGCCGTTGGCAGCCACTCGATCCTCACTGAGGGTCGCCGAGCAGTTCGGCCATCGCCTCCTCATGCGAGACCGCTCCCGGGCGGCCCTTAGCGACCCACTCCCGGTACTCGCGGAGAGCGGCCGCGGCGACGGCGGCCTCGTCCGGGTCAGCGTCAGGAACAGGCTCGGCCGGATGAGCGGTCATGGCACTAACGTATCGCTTGCAACCGACACCGCCCGGGAACCGTACGAAGAGGGCGTGCCGGTACCAATCGTCGGCCGCACGGGCTCATTCCCAGTACCGGCCAATCCCCAGCCCCGGACGCTGAGCAGACCGAGTTCAACCTCGGTCAGTCATGGCGAAGCGCTGGTCCCGGCCTCGTCTGCATGGCGACAGACTTGACCTGTGGTCAAGTCGCGTCAGGGCGCTCTCGCGGCCTTCGATCTTGGTCCCCAGAACGGCCGAAGGCCGACCCTGAAGCCAGGATCAGCCCTCTGACCTGCGTCGGGACGGCCGGATTTGAACCGGCGACCCCTTGACCCCCAGTCAAGTGCGCTACCAAACTGCGCCACGTCCCGTCCGCCCGCGACGGACCCTATGACGATAGCGCAACGCGCTGCCTCCCGGCGCCCGGGACCGTGCCCGGGGAGCGCCGGGGACCCGGGCACTTCCAGCGATGTCACGATCGTTGGATCATCGGAAGGGCGGGGTATGAACCCCCCGCCGCACCCGGTTCACCGGTGCTGATGACGGGGTGAGCATGGCAGGTCGTGGATCCCTGTGGGACGGTGCGCCGACGGCGCCCTTGCCCGCCGGCCCGTACCTGGGGGATACCGGGCAGTCTCCGGGCGGTCAGGCGCGCCCTGCGGGCCCCGGGGCGGAGCGGCCCGGCGCACGCGGCGGGCCACGGGGCCGGGCCAGGCGCCGCCACCGCTGGCTTCCCCGCATCGTGACCATTGCGTTCGGGCTGGTACTGGTCGGCGCTCTGGCGGTGGGCGGGCTGTTCCTGGTTACCCCATCGGTCGGCGACGCGCAGGCCCGCGCCCAGCAACTGGACCGGCAGCATCACGTCGCGTACCCCGGGCCCGCCGTCCCCGCCCGGTTCGCGGCATCCCTGGTGTCCACCGAGGATCACAGGTTCTACTCGGAGCCGGGCATCGATCCGTTCGCCGTCGGCCGGCTGGTTGTCGGCCGGCTCAGCGGCCGCCCCGACCAGGGCGGCGCCACCCTGTACCAGCAACTGGCCAAGATGCTGTACACGCCGGGACGGTCGGGGATAGCCGTCGAGGCGGAACAGGTGAGCCTGGGTGTCAAGCTGGCCCTGGCCTACTCGAGACCGCAGATCCTCCAGATGTATGCGGATGTCGCCTACTTCGGGAATGGCTACTACGGGCTGGGCGCGGCGAGTTGCGGTTACTTCGGCGTCAGGCCGGCCGGGCTCAGCTGGCCGCAGGCCGCGATGCTGGCCGGCCTGGTCCAGGCGCCCACGGCCGACAACCCGATCGCCCACTTCGCGGCGGCGCGGGCCAGGGAGGCACACGTGCTGGGCCGGCTGGTCGCCACCGGCAGGCTGAACCGGGCGCAGGCCGCCCGGGCCTACCGGCTGCCACTCCGCCTGGTCGGCGGGCACCCCGGGGCGTGCATCAGCCCGTCAGCCCGTTGAGTACATAACGGCCGTGCCAGCCACCCACCGGTCCGGCGGCGCGGGGCGTCCTAACGATCCCAGCCGCCCTGCGCGGACGGGCCGGTATGCGCGGCCTGGTCGCCGTCCCCGTGACCGTTCGCGTGCAGCAGGCCGGGCGCGTGCCCGTCTCCGTTCCGGCTCGGAACGTGCTGCCCGGCCTGACCGGCCTGCCCAGCTGGGTGGCCGGCCATGGCGGGGCCGGCCGGCAGTGGCCTGCGCCCGTTGGCGCCCGCCTCCGCGCTGGCCGAGGACGGGGCGACCCACACCCATCTGCGGTACGACCAGAACCTGAAGAGCGTGCCGAGCGCGATCCCGATGACCAGCGCGATGTTGTAGGACAGCTTGTCGGTCAGGCTGAGCAGGTAGTAGGTGATGCCGATACAGGCGAGCTGGATCGCCAGCCCGATCCCGTTGAGCACGAAGAACAGCCCATACTCGCGGGGCACGGTGCTGCCCTCGCGGTGGCGGAACGTCCAGTACCGGTTCCCGGCGTAGGAGACGAACGTGGCCACGATCGTCGCGATGACGTTGGAGGTGAGCGGGCCCAGCCCAATCTGGAAGTGGAGCACGTTCGTGCCGACGGTGGTGACGACGAACGCGATGGCGCCGACAACGCCGAACTTGGCGACCTCGTGAATCAGGCGTTGGAACCGCTGGTACAGCCCGCGGACAACAGTCACCAGGCGCTCATCCTCTCGCGCGTCGTCACCAGAGTCGTCAACGTGACCCTTGAGACAGTACCCCCATCCACGGTGGGATCGGGACCAAGGGAAACCCTAGGGTGCGTAATTCCGGGACGCCGGAAAATGCGGTAGGGAATGTCCGGCTCGCGCGGTAGCCTCACGTGAGTGTCTGCCCTTGAACCGCTGATCCATGCCCGTGGCCTGGTCAAGCGGTTCGGGAGTTTCACGGCGGTGGACGGGATCGACTTCGATCTGCAGCGCGGTGAGGCGTTCGGCTTCCTCGGGCCGAACGGCGCCGGCAAGTCGTCCACCATGCGGATGATCGGCTGTGTGTCCCCGCCGAGCGCGGGAGAGCTGTCCATCCTGGGCCTGAACCCGGTGACGGACGGCATACAGATCCGTGCCCGGCTCGGCGTGGTGCCGCAGGAGGACACCCTCGACTCGGAGCTGACCGTCCGCGAGAACCTGCTCATCTACGGGCGGTATTTCGGCCTGCGCCGGGACGTGATCCGGGAGCGGACCGCCCGCCTGCTCGACTTCGTCGAGCTCAGCGACCGGGCCGACGACCAGGTGGAGCCCCTGTCGGGCGGCATGAAACGGCGGCTCACGATCGCCCGGTCGCTGATCAACGAGCCGGACATCCTGCTGCTGGACGAGCCGACCACCGGGCTCGACCCGCAGGCCCGGCACGTGGTCTGGGACCGGCTGTTCCGGCTCAAGCAGCGAGGGGTCACGCTGGTCCTGACCACCCACTACATGGACGAGGCCGAACAGCTGTGCGACCGGCTGGTCGTGATGGACGCGGGGAAGATCGCGGCCGAGGGCTCGCCACGGGAACTGATCGAGCAGTACTCCACCCCCGAGGTGCTGGAGTTGCGGTTCGACCCAGCCGATCACCAGCAGGCCGCCGAGAAGCTGGCGGGCGTACCCGCGCAGCGCCGGGAGGTGCTCGCCGACCGGGTTCTGCTCTACGTCGGCGACGGCGACGCCGCCCTGGCCGCCGTGCGCGGGTACGGCCTGGAGCCGCTGACCTCGCTGGTCCGCCGCAGCACGC
>DAITAE010000050.1:0-4154 GCA_036824445.1 Streptosporangiaceae bacterium
CGTGGCTGATCGGGCACATCAGCAGCTGGACCGCGTTCATCGTCTATGGCCTGGGCGGTCTGGCCGTGCCGCTCGCACTGCTGTTCCTGTGGCTGAAACTCCGCATGCCGCGCCCGGACACCCGTGCCGCGGTCAGCGAGCGCGCCGGGGCCGGGGCTGCGCGCGGCTAGCCCATCCACCGGCGGTAGCGGGAACGGGAGGCCCGCCTCCAGGCCTGCTGCGCCTGAGCCTGCAGCCGCTCGGCGTCGCAGGCGCCGCGCTCATAGAGCAGGCCGTAGCTGAAGGAGTTCTCGCCGGCCAGGTATGCGCTCATGCCCAGTTCCCGCTCCACGTGACGTGCGATGACCGTGTCCTGGTGCTCGCCGAGCACCGACTGGAGCTTCTTCATCTGCCTGGTGAACCGCGCCGCCCGTTTGCCGATCGCCGGCGTCACTGCCTCGCCCGCGTAACGGGCGCGCTTGGCCGCCTTGCGTGCCTGATGCAGGGCCACGTCCCTGGGCTCGCCGGCTGCCGTGCGCCGCCCCCGGCGCATCCGCCGGCCCACCTGCCGGTAGCCGCGCCGCACGGCCGCGGGGAGGGCATCGGCGGCCGTCATCGCCGCCCGCTCGGTCAGCGGTGGCTCGGCCAGCAGCCGGTCCAGCTCACCGAGCAGCGAGAAGTACCGCCGCGAGTCGAGCGCGGCGAGCACCGCGCCCCGCGCGGCGGCCCGGGCCGGCCCGAAGTGGCCCTGCACACGCGCCTGGACCGGGCCGATGACCTGCTCCGCCGGCATCCGGCGCAGTTTCGCCCCCAGACGCTCGCTGAGTACCTCGGCGTCGCGTGCCTCGCCGAGCACGTCGCCGAGCCATTTGAGCTCGCCGCCGAGCCGCTGCGTCCCGGAGCGGTCGATGATCATCCCGAACGACCGGAGCGTGCTGCGGAGCCGGCGGGTGGCCACCCGCATCTGGTGCACCGAGTCGGGCTCGTCCAGGCGCACCATCGGGTCGAGCGACGCGAGCCTGTCGATCTGTGCCCGCAGGTAGGCCAGCACGACATGGCCGGCCGGTGAGGATGGCGTCAGCGGCGGCTCGCCCGCTGGCCCGGGCAGCTGGCCTCCCAGCGCCCGTTCCAGCTTGGCCGAGCGGCCTGCCGGGCGCAGGCCGTCGCGGCGCAGCTGCTCATCGGCCGCCTTCAACAGCCGCCGGTCGCCGCCCGTGAGTTCGAGTTCCACTTCATGCCACCGGGACCGCGTGGTCGTGCCGCCCATGGTCTGGGCGGACACGTCATCGGCCGCCACCTCGGCGAGCGACTCGCCGGACCGGTCGAGCAGGACCAGGCGCTTCCTCCTGGTGGTCAGCCGGGCGATGGGCCGGAGTGGCTCGCCGCGGGTGTGCACGCGCACCAGCTCGGCCAGCTCACGGGGCACCCGCCCGCCGGCCCGCCCCAGCGGCAGCCGGATTTCGCGGCGGGTGTCGGGGCCGACCGGCAGCTTCAGGTGCCATCCCGCGTCGTGGCCGCCGCGCCGGCGGCGCAACGTGATTCCCGCCCTGATCAGCCGCAGGTCGCCGGTGTCGTAGTACTCGGCCTCGAGCTGCTCTTCGTCCGGCCCGGAGGTCCCAGCCACCTGCGGCAGGTCGTCCAGGCCGGCCGGCGTCACACTCGCCGGCGCATCGTACTTGGCCTCGGTTTCGTTTGCGTTCGGTGCCATCTGGCCGTGCTACCCCCGTCCGGGCGGCCGATGCGCCCCTGTGCCGGGACTTCGGTGCTTACCGGATATTCACCCGTCGGGGCGGACGCCGCCGAGGCTGACCGCACCCTACGATGGCCTGTGATGGACCTCGAATCCCTGGTCGCCATCGACGTGCACACCCACGCCGAGGTCTCCTCGCGCGGCGGCGCGTCCCTGGCAGACACGCTGAACGAGGCGTCCGCCGCCTATTTCAAGATCGATGCTGCGCACCGCATGCCGACCCTGGCGGAGATCGCCGCGTACTACCGTGAGCGTGACATGGCGGCGGTCGTGTTCACGGTGGACGCGGAGCATGCCACCGGCATCCCGCCGGTGCCGAACGAGGAGATCGCGGAGGCGGCCGCGGCCAGCGGCGGTGTGCTCATCCCGTTCGCCTCCATCGACCCGTTCCGCGGCAGGGCCGGCGTGGCGCAGGCGCGCGCACTGGCGGAGCGCTATGGCGTGAAGGGATTCAAATTCCACCCCAACATCCAGGGCTTCTTCCCGAACGACCGGATGGCGTACGGGCTGTATGAAGCGATCGAGGAACTCGGCGCGATCGCCCTCTTCCATACCGGCCAGACCGGCATCGGCGCCGGTGTGCCCGGCGGCGGCGGGATCCGGCTGAAATACTCCAACCCGCTGTATCTCGACGACGTGGCGGTCGACTTCCCCGATCTGAAGATCATCCTGGCGCACCCATCCTTCCCCTGGCAGGACGAGGCGCTCAGCATCGCCACGCACAAGCCCGGCGTGTACATCGACCTGTCGGGCTGGTCGCCGAAGTACTTCCCGCCGCAGCTCGTGCAGTACGCCAACACCCTGCTGCAGGACAAGGTCCTGTTCGGCTCGGACTTTCCGTTGCTCACCCCGGACCGCTGGCTGGCCGACTTCGCCAAGCTGCCGATCAAGGACGAGGTGCGGCCGAAGATCCTCAAGCAGAACGCGGCCCGCCTGCTGGGCCTGCAGCCAGCCGCCGGCCGCTGAGCGGGCGGCGGACCTGCGGGGCGGGGTCAGCTGGCCCGCGCCCGCCGGCGCAGGTGATCGAGCACCGCGGCGCCGTCCTGTCCCGCGAACCAGCGGGTGTGGCCGATGAGGTAGGTGTCGTAGGCAAGGTCCGCGAGCGCGGGCGACGCTACGACGTCGGCGAAGTACTCGATCTCCGACAGCGCGTACTCGACGTGGACGACCGGCAGCACCTCGGGCAGGGCGGCCGCTTCCGCCGGGCCAAGCGGCCGCAGCGCCTGGTAGCCGTCGAGCAGCGCGTCCACCGCGTCGATGTCCACGCCGGCCTCGCCGCATTCCGCGAGGTCGAGCCACGCGATGGTGCTGCGCTCGAGCGCGAGCGCCAGGTCATGCACGGCGAAAGTGCGGTTGGCCAGCCCGAAGTCGAACACCGCGGTGACCTCCGCGTCCGGGCCAGCGGTGTCCCAGGTGAGGTTGGAGGGATGCCAGTCCCCGTGCCCCCACCGCCGTTCCAGCGCGCCGAGCAGCTGGCTGGCGCGGCGGGCAGCGGGGAGCAGGTCGCGGGTGAGGTCGCCACGCCAGTCGCGGCCTGCCAGGTAACGGCCAAGCCCGGGGCGCCGGCGGCCCACCGCGGCCACCGCGGCGAGCGGGTCCGCCGCTGTGATGACCTCGCAAGAGTTCATCAGCACCGCCGGCGGCCGTGTCGGCCAGCCGAACCCGGCCGCCGCCCGGTGCAGCCGGGCGAGCGCGGCACCCGCCGTCCAGGCATGGCCGGCGCTGGTGAAGGGGGTCCACGACATCGCGTCCCGGTAGAGGTCGATGCCCGGCGCCACCTCGTGCACCTCGTACACGAAATCGCCGCGGTCCACCGTGGTCCGCCCGGCCGTGGTGTGCCACACCGCCGGGACCGGCAGGCCCTGGGCACGCAGGTGTGCGGCGAACGCGTGCTCGGCGGCGAGCTGGGCGGCGGAGCGGACACGTACGTGGTGGCGCTTTACGAAGACGGTGTCGGCGCCCCGGCTGACCAGGCCCGCGGCCGACATCGGCCGTGGGCTGCTCCAGGCGACGACGGCTCTGTCGCCGGACGGCCCATCGGCGGCGCGCCCGGGATAGCGGCTGAGCACGGCGCTCACCTCGTCGCCGGTGAGGAGGGCCCAGTCGGGCTCGACCAGCTCCTTGCCCATGCCGTGGACGAGCCCGGCCGGCGGCTGCCCGCTCATGCGGTGACGCCGCTGCTGACGCCGCGCTCGCCGCGCGGGGCGGGCTCGCCGCCACTTAGGGCTTTGCCGCGGGGGACGGTGACGAACGTCTCCGGCGCTGCTGCGGATGTGACGGCCACGACTTCCTCCCTACGCCGGCATTACCCGGTCAGGTTCAAACGGTCGGTGGCGCGGTCGGTATGGCCAGCCACCCTCTCAGCCCGGTCGGCCCGAGCTCCCGTGATTGCCGCCTCCACTTTATCGCCGGTGGCGCGTGTGCA
>DAITAE010000050.1:4254-14265 GCA_036824445.1 Streptosporangiaceae bacterium
CGGCCCGAGCTCCCGTGATTGCCGCCTCCACTTTATCGCCGGTGGCGCGTGTGCAGGGCCCGGCGGCACCGCGGCCCGTGGCGGCGCTGGTTCCGCTGCGGCGCGTGTTCGACCGGCAGGTACCGCTATCCGCTGCCGAACAGCCCGGTCAGACGGCCGGAGGAGATGGGGTTCGCCTTGATTGCCGCCAGCGCCTCCGGCAGCGCGGCCCCGGCCCGCAGGGCCAGTTTCTTCGGCTCGGCGTAGATCGTGAAGCGGTAGTGATGGGTCCCGCTTGGCGGGCACGGGCCGGTGTATGCGGCCTGGCCACGCCCGTTCTGGGCCTGCGCGGCGCCTGCCGGGAGGCGGCCGTTCGCGAGGCCGCTGCTCGAGGCTGGGAGGTTGAACACCACCCAGTGCGTGAAGGTTCCACTGGGCGCATCGGGGTCGTCCATGATCAGGGCCACGCTCGCGGCACCGGCGGGCACCCCGGTCCAGGTGAGCGGGACCGGGGTGTTGCTGCCCCGGCAGGAGTACCTGACCGGGATCGCCGCGCCCGCGGCGAACGCGGGGCTTCGCACGGTGATCGCGGCCGCGCTGGACGGCGTCCCGGCGGACGTCGCCTGACCCGCTGGGGTGCCGCCGGCCTGCCCGGATCCGGTGGATCCGCCGCAGGCGGCGAGCAGGAGCGCGGCGAGTGCCGCGAGCGCGCCGACTCCGGCCCGCTCTCTGCCTAACGACGTCTGATGCGCCTTCACCCTGCCCTCTTCCGGTTCGCGGTCGCTGGTGGCTTTCCTGGCACTGTGCCAGAGACTCACCGGCCGGCGCAGGGGATCCCGCGGGTGCCGCGGCGGACCGTTACCCGGGCCCGCTGGCCTCCGGCCCGGGCCGGGCACCTTCGTGGCCGCCCTTCCGGGTCGGGTCGATGAAGACGTACGGGGTCACGCTCAGCCGCTCGGTGAGCCGCCGGTCGATCTTGCTTGCCAGGTCCTCCGCCTCGTCGCCGTTGATGTCGCCGCTGAAGTCCACCCGGGCCGCGACCAGCAGATCGTCGGGGCCCAGGTGCATGGTGAGCAGCTCGATCAGGGCGTCGACCCCCGGCGTCTCTTCGATCTCCGCGCGGATGACCTGCTGTTCCGCCGAGCCGGCGGCCCGGCCTATCAGCAGCTCGCGGCTGTCGAGGCCGAGCCTGACGGCGACGACGATGAGCAGCGCGCCGATCGCCATGGAGGCGGCGGCGTCCCAGACCGGCGACCCCGTCAGCTGGCTGAGGGCGATGCCCGCGGCGGCGAGCACCAGCCCGATGACCGCGGCGGTGTCCTCGAACAGCGCGGCCTTCACCGTGATGTCCGGGCTGCGCTGCACGTGGTCGACAAGCCGGGTGCGGCTGCGCCGGGCCTCGCCGCGCATCTGCGAGTACGCCCGGATAAACGAGATGCCCTCGGCGACACCGGCGACGGCGAGCACAACATAGGCGATGAGAGGATCTCCGCTTTCCTGCCGCCCGAGCGCGAGTATCCCCTCGAACACCGAGAATCCGGCGCCCGCGACGAAGATGCCGAACGCCGCGAGCAGCGACCAGAAGTAACGCTCCTGGCCGTAGCCGAACGGGTGGTTGCGATCGGCGGGCCGTTTGCCCTGGTGCACCGAGGTCAGCAGAAATGCCTGGTTGAGTGTGTCAGCGGCCGAGTGGGCGGCCTCGGCGAGCATGGCGCTCGAGCCGGACAGCAGCCCGGCCGCTAGCTTGATGACGCCGACGAACAGGTTCGCGGCGCCCGCGATGATGACCGTGCGGCGGGTTTCCCCCCGTTGCGATGTGGAGGCCGGCTTCAGGCGCTCGGGTTCCGGGCGGCCCCGGCCGACCGGGGGGCCGGGGCCGTCTTCGATCTGGGTGGCGTGCCCGTCCTGCACGTTGACGTTCTGGCCCGCTACCAGCGATACCAGCGGCGCCTGGTGCCGCCGGCGGCCGCTCCGGTGAAGAAGAAGCCCAGTAGCCATAGGACGAGCACTATCAGGGCAATCCACCACAGCACGTGCACGGCGAAGCCCAGCCCGCCCAGGATGAGGGCAAGCAGGAGGACCGCGAGGATGACTGCCATCGTCGTTTCCTTTCCGGGTATGGACGACCCCTAACTCACCATTACGGCGCCGCCCAAACCGCCTGCCCGGCGCTTGTGCGCAATACCTGGCGCTCCTCGGGGCTGGTCCCTCCCCATACCCCGTAGGGCTGCCGGGTCGCAAGCGCGAAATCCAGGCATTCACGGCGCACATCGCAGCCCGCGCACACCGCCTTCGCTGCGGCGGTCTCCGCCCCCGACGGGCCGGCCGCGGAGACCGGGAAGAACAGTTCGGGATCGGCGGACCGGCATGCGGCACGCGACCACCACTCGGCCTTTGGCGAGATGGTCTCGTGTGAGACGGCGGCCATGGCGTACCTCCCGTCGCATGGTCAAGACGGCGGCGCAACCGTTGTTGCGCTGATGCGACTGCCCACGCTGAGGCGGGCTACTCCCCGCTGGCCAGATCAGAAGCGGCCAGCCCGCCGCATCGACGGCGGGCGCCCGTCCGGGTCGTAGATCAGCCGGTAGGGGATCTGCGCCCACGCCGTGGTCCAGGAGGACAGCCGGGGCTGGTGGTAGCCGCGCAGCCGCCCGGGTGGCCGGGGCCCCCGCCGCCCGCCCGCGTGCCAGGCGTCCAGGCTGGCGGCGGCCCGGCGGAACGCCTGGAAGGCGCCGCATGCGCCGTCCAGCTCGGCGTCACCGCCCAGATGCTCCCGGCTGAGCGCGGTCCGCAGCGAGTGCGCATAGGTGCCCGCGCCCCGGCGGACCCCCATGCCTCCGTCGTCAGCCGCCGGCTGGTCGACGACCGCGCAGCTGAGCTCGGAGTCATGGGTCCACGAGCGCCGGTTGAAGTTGTCCGACCCGATGATGGCCCACGTGTCGTCGACGATGCACACCTTGGCGTGGACGTAGACGGGTGTGCCTTCGGTGTTCTCGGGGGAGTAGACGGCCACCCGGTCCCCGCCCGCCCGCTGCAGGGCCTCGAGTGCGTCGATGCGGCCGACCAGGTTCGGCGGCATGGGACCCGCATATCGAGCAGGCACTCGCCGCCGGCGGCGTCGACCTCCTCGCCCAGGTGGCGGTTCTCCTGCCCGCTGAACTGAAGGCGGTCCAGGTGCGAGCGCCACAGCAGGCCCCTCACCATCACGCCACGGCGGGCCGCCGCACACAGCAGCTCCGATATCCGCGGACCCGCCTCGGTCAGCCGCTCGTCGGGATCGCCGCGCCAGTCGGTGAACAGAAGGAGGTCGCCGGCCCGGAGGGCGGGGATGCGCGCCACCAGCTCCGCGAAGTAGGCCGCGCCGTGGATCAGCGGCCGGACCTCATTGCCGGCCGACCACGCCGCGGTCCCGCTGTGGCGGGCATCGAGGCGAGTGGCGGGGTTTCCGCGCTCCGCGGCGGTCAGGAACCAGTCATCGATGCACACCCCGGGGCCGCTACCCGGAAACCGGCCGGGTATACGGCCAGGCCAGCCGGCGGCCGATCCCGGGCTCGATCGTGGTGATGACGTATCCGGGCTTGGCACGTGAGTGGCAGGCGGCGATCGTTTGAACGGGCCGACTCGCGGTAGTTAAAAGGCCCCTGAAGGGGCCGCCGTCAGGTCCTTCGTAGCGGCCGGAGGTAACAATGCGTTTCGCAGCAGTCGTGCTCGTGGTATGGCTGATCATAGGGGCTATTGCCGGCGGGCAGCGCGGTTACTACAACTCATCGCACGCCAATTGCGCCAAGGCGGGCACCATTTTCCTGACGATTCTCGCGGGCCCGCTCAACTATATGGGCGCGAACCCAAAGGTGTCCTGCACGACGCCCCAGCCAAGCCAGTGACCCGATCCCGCGGCCCCGATCCCTCAGCCAGGCCGGTGACGCCCATGCGCCCCAGCAAAGCAGTCACCCGATCATCGCGGGGCTGATGGGCGCCGCGCTCTGACCGCGGCCCCCGGGACCGGCCGGCACCGCTGCGGTGCAGCGCAGCGGCTCACTCCTCGAAGTACTCCTCGACCGTCTCCTCGGCGGGCTCGGACCTCTCATCGGCGCGCTCGGCCGTGCCGCGGATGGTCCGCTCCGGGGGCGGCTCCCGCGTCGGCAGCTCCTCCTCGGTGCGCACCGGGCCGGAGGGCCGGCGGAACGCCTGTCCGACGCCGAGCGCGCGGCGCACGGTGCCAGGCTCGTCGGCCGCGTCGCGCGGCCGGCGCACCACGACCCGCCGCCGCAGCCAGCCGTAGCCGCGCCGGGGGACGAGTATTCCCGCCAGCCCCGTCAGCATGAGCACCCACCCGGCGATCTGCAGGTTGATCCATGAAGGGCTGCTCGTGATCGCGAAGGCGAAGATGGCGCCGATAGCTACCAGCGCCAGTCCAGGTGCGGTCTTCATGGTGACTTTCTACCCCCGCAGGAGGATTCACTCCTTCGTGAGCCTGGATTCGCTTTTCGGAAATGACATTAGCAGGCAGAACGAAGGCGGGCACGGGTGGCTGGCTATCCCTCGGCACGCACGCGGTTCAGGCGGGCGTGCGCCTTGCGGTTGCGCCGGTAGAACCCGACGAACTCCGTGAACATCGCCTCGTAGAGCTGCCTCGTGCCCGGCTCTGGCTGGTAGGTGCCCGCCAGCTTGACCCGCTCCGGCACCTGGCCGAACGTGAGCTCGCCGAGCGCGACCGCCGCCAGCAGGCCGGCTCCCCTGGCGTTCGCGTTCACCGGGTCGGCCACCTGTTCGATGGTGCGGCCGAGCACGTCGGCGAAGATCTGGCACCACACGTCGCTGCGGGCGCCGCCGCCGATGAACCGGATCGGCTCCAGCCGGTGACGGGTGAAGCGCTCCACCGTGCGCAGCAGCCAGCGCGCGTTGAGCGCCACCCCCTCGAAGACGGCACGCACCAGGTCGTCACGGTCGGCCGATAGCGACAGGTTGTGGAACCCGCCGCGCACGAACCTGTCCTCCACCGGGGTGCGCTCGCCGTACAGCCACGGGGTGAAGATCACCCCGTGGCTCCCGGGCGGGGCCTGCGCGGCCATCCGGTCGAACTGGGCGTACGCGGACGCGGGCGGGTCATCGCCGAACAGCACCCGGTCGCGCAGGAACGTCAGCGCGGCACCGGCGGTTTCCTGCTCGTTGGCGACGAAGTACCGCCCCGGTATCGGCGAGGGCAGCGACGCCATGTTGTGCAGCAGGTCGGTCTTCTTGAACGGCACGTGGCAGGTCAGCCAGGAGGAGGTGCCGACGTACAGGTGCGCCTGGTAGTCCCGGGTGGCCCCGGCCCCGATCGCCGCCGAGCAGATGTCGGGCGTGCCGACGATGACGGGGATGCCGGCCGGGACGCCCAGCGCGCCCGCCGGCCCGGGCAACAGCGGGCCGAGAATGTCCGTGGCGGGCAGCAGTTCCGGCAGCCGTGACCGCTCGATCCCGGTCAGCCGCACGAGCGCCCTGTCATACGAGATCCGGTCCGGCCGCCGGTTGTCGGTCACCCAGTGCAGCGCGATCGAGTCGAACGAGGCCGCCGGCCGCCCGGTGAGCCGGGCATTCAGCCAGTCCTTGGGCTCGAGGAACAGGTGCGCGCGACGGTAGGTCTCCGGCTCCTCGTGCTTGAGCCACAGGATGTGGGCGATGGGGTCCTTGCCGCTGTGCGCGGGGATACCGCCCGTGGTGCGAAGCCATCGTGCCAGCTTGTCCACCCCGTACCCCCGTACGCTCACCGTGCCGCGGGTGACGCGCCGCACGTACGGAGCGCCGCGTGAGTCCATCCAGATGATCGCGTCGCGCAGCGGCCGGCAACGGCTGTCCACGGGCACGGTGCCCGACCACTGTGCGGTGCAGGCGACGGCCGCGACCGACTCCGCCGGGACGGCGGCGCCCGCCATCAGCCGGGACGACGCGTTGGTGATCAGGTCCCACCACCGACCGGGGTCCTGCTCCGCACCGCCACGCGGGAGCAGCCGCACGTGGCTTGTCTCCTGCTCCGACGCCACGACCTCGCCGGCCGTGGAAACCAGGGCCACCTTCAGCGCCGAGGTACCCAGGTCGATGGCGAGAATGTGACGTGCCATCACACCTCGAAGAGCATGTCGAGGTAGCCGGTGAGCACCTGGTGGACGATGTCGGCGGGCAAGCTGGCGGCCATGCCGTACATCGGGGCCATCCCGGTGCTGACACCGGGGTTGGCCCGGACCTCCGCGACCGACTCGGCCAGATCGGCGAGGAAGCGGTTGGCAACCCCCGGCAGGGTATGGCGGAGCGTGACCGCGATGTGCACCGCCGCGGGCCGCTGCAGGCCGTTCAGGCTCCATCCCCCGTGGGCCATGTTCTCCATGACCTGGTAAACGTCGAGGCCGTCATCGGCGGCGAACGCGGTGACCCACAGCGGGTCGCCGAGCACCCGGAGGCCGGGAACGGCCGCGATCCCGTCGCGGATCCTCGCCCCCGTGTCCAGGATCCGCCGCGCCGCCTCGAGGTAGCCGCTTTCCCCGATCGAGACCATGGCCGCCCAGCATGTGGCGGACAGGGCGCCGGGCCGGCTGCCGGCGAACGTGGGCGACAGGTACAGCCCGCCCGGCCAGTCGGTCACCGTGTAGTACTGGCACTGGCGCAACTCCTTGCCCCGGTACAGCACGACCGACGAGCCCTTGGCCGCGTAGCCGTACTTGTGTGTGTCGGCCGACATCGAGGTCACCCCGGGCAGCCGGAAATCGAAGGGCGGCACCGGGTAGCCGAGCCGCTCCGCCCACGGCAGGATGAACCCGCCGAGGCAGGCGTCGACGTGGCAGCCCACGCCGCGGTCCGCCGCCAGCGCCGCGATCTCGGGGATCGGGTCGATCACCCCGTGCGGGAAGGTCGGCGCCGATCCCACCACGACGGCGGTCCGCTCCGTCACGGCGGCGGCCAGCGCGTCCGGATCGGCCCGGAAATCACCGTCGACCGGCACCCGGACCAGCGGCATGTCGAAGAACCGGGCGGCCTTGTCGAACGCGGCGTGGGCGGTGACCGGTGCGACGATCTCCGGCGCGGCGATGCCGCGGTGCTCGCGGGCGAAATCCCGGTAGGCCTTCATCGCGAGCAGGATGCTCTCGGTCCCGCCGGAGCTCACCGTGCCGACCACCGGCGCCCCGGGCGGGGCATGGCCCGCCCCCAGCATCGACGCGGTCATCGCGACGATCTCCGCCTCGAACTTCGTGGTGCTCGGCCACAGGTCCGGGTGAAGCGGGTTGCTCTGCGACTGCGCCGTGTACACGCGGCCGAGGAACGCCACGTGTTCCGGGTCGCCGTGGTAGACGGCCCCGGACGCGTAGCCGTCCCGCCAGGTGTGCTCCTCGGCCGCAGCCAGCCGCTCGATCAGCGCGGCCACCTCGGTCCTGGCCATGCCGTCCGCCGGCAGTTCGGCGAAGGACGGGACCTGGTCCCGGTAGGGCTTGAGCTGGCGTCCCAGATCCGCCATGGGGTCGGTCGCGTCGGTCACGGCGATTCGCCCTCCTGCGCGGCCGCGCCCCGCGCGGGAAGCCTGGTGGCCAGCGCGAGCCCGGCCAGGCCGGCCAGCACGAGGACGCCGAGCGAGAGGTACGGGTTGCCGACCACGGCCTGCACGATCAGCGCGAGCACCACACCGCCGAGGTTGCCCGCCAGCAGCAGGAACCCCGCCGCCCCGCCCGCGCGTTCCGGCCCGGCGTGCAGTTCCGACCAGTCCAGCACCACCGGCAGGCCGGCCAGCAGGAAGAAGCCCGCCACGAACAGGACGGCACCGTCGGCGACCGGGTTGTGCACGGCGGCCATCACCGCGAACGCCACCGCCGTCACCGCCACCGCGACCTCCAGCATGCTCCGGCGCCGGTCGCGCCGCGCGACGATGCCCGGCAGCAGGGCGGCGCCGGCGATCCCACCCAGGGTCATGACCGCGATCAGGCCGCCACTCGCGCCGCCGTGCCCGAAGTGGGTGAGGATCGAGTCGAGCCAGGTCGCGACCGCGTTGAACACGCCCATCCCGACGAACAGCAGCCCGGCGAGCACCCACATGAACCGGTCGCCCCGCAGCCAGCGCAGCGACACCGCGACCGACGGGTCACCCGGGAACGCCGCCGGTGTCCTGACCGCGGCCAGCACCCACACGGCCGCGAGCACCGCTACCGCGGCCTGCACCCACAGCAGCAGCGTCAGGCCCCCCGCCCGCAGCAACGGCCCGCCCGAGAGCGCCGCTGCGAGAATGCCCACGAACAAGGCGACGCTGCCGATCGAGATCGCCATCGTCCGCTCCCCGGCCGGGAAGTACCGGGCGGCCACTTTGGTGATCGAGTTGAGCACGAACGGCTGGCCGGCCGCGATCACAACCTGGCCGGCCAGGGCCCAGCCGTAGGACGACGGCCCGGCCAGCCGCAGCAGCCCGCCGCCTGCGGTGAGGACCGCCCCCAGGCCGAGGGCCTGCCCGAACCGGGCGTCGAGCCAGCGGCCCGCGGGCAGCGCCAGGATGACGTACATGACCGGGAAGATAATGGCGAGATCACCCACCGCTGCCGACGACACGTTCATGGCATGGTGGGTCTGCGTGGTGATCGGCGCGTAGGCGAGCCACAGCAGCTGGGTGCACGCCGTCAGCAGCGCGTAGCCGGCCAGGATCACCCACCGGTTCATTCGCACCAGGGCGACGGTGTGCGTGGCCATTCCTGCTCCCCTCCCGCCCGCGCATGCCCAGGAGGCGGTCATGGGCCGGCCGGTATGACCAGTTTTCTACCCCATGCGGCCGGCGAGCGGCACCGTGTCTCCGGTTCCGGCCGGTGCGGGCCCGGCAGTCCCGCCGCCGCTTCCGCCCAGCATGTCGCCGAACCCGATCCGGCCGGTGACCGTTGTGCCCCGGCCGGGACGGGAGTCGACCTGGCAGGAACCACCGAGCGCGGCCAGCCGGTCAGACATGTTCCGCAGCCCCGACCCGGCCGTGGAGACGGCCGGGTCGAAGCCGGGGCCGTCGTCGGTGACCGTGAACATGACCTGCCGCTGGTCCCCGGCCAGGCTGATCCTTACCGCCGACCCCGGGGCGTGCCTGGTCGCGTTCTGGAGCGCCTCCACACAGCAGAAGTAGATGGCGTTTTCGATCTCCGCGGGGTAGCGGCCGACCCCGTCGGCATCCACCGCCACGGGCACCGACGCCTTGCCGGCCTGGGTGGTCACAGCGGCGATCAGGCCCTGGTCGGCGAGCAGCGGCGGGTGGATACCGCGGGCGAGCTCCCGCAGGGTCTCCAGCGCGCCGCTGGTCTCGGCCTTCAGCTGTGCGACCAGCGCCCGCTCCCGCTCGTCGTCCTGGCCGGCCACCGACTCGGCCAGCGCCAGCTTCCCGGCGATGGCGAGCAGCTGCTGCTGCGCGCCGTCGTGGATGTCGCGCTCGATCCGGCGCCGCTGATCGTCGGCGGCGGCGACGATCCGCAGCCGGGAGGCCCGCAGCTCGGTGAGCCTGGCCTGGAGCTGCTGGGTGAGGCCGATGTTGTGCAGCAGCAGGCCGGCCTGCGCAGCGAGGTCGGACATGAGCTTGTCCTCGATCGGCGTGAGGGTCTCTCCCGGCCGTTTGGCCACCGACAGCGCGCCGAGTACCTCTCCCTGGTGGTTCACGAGCGCGACCCGGTCCGTTCCGGTTATCGCGGGTGCCTCGCCGCCGGCGAACCCAGCCCGGGCGGGTGGCCCCCCGTCCGCGGGCCAGCAGGCCCCGGCGGCAAGCTCGGCGCCGTCCTTCAGCCACACCGCAGCGCGGGCGGCGCCGGTGCCCTCGGCCAGCACCCGGGCCATCCGGGGAAGGGCGTCCTCGGTCGCGTAAGTGTCCCCCATCCGCCCGGCGAACTCGCTGAGCGCCTCGTAGGGCGTGGCCCGCTTGCCGAACACCAGCCGGTTGGCCAGGCGCTGCACCCGCTCCCTGACCGGCTGGAAGGCCACCGCCACCACCGCGGTGGCCAGGATCGACAGCCCGAGGTTGGGCCGTGATCCCGCCTGCAGGAAGCCAGGCCCCAG
>DAITAE010000524.1:0-3645 GCA_036824445.1 Streptosporangiaceae bacterium
TCCCGGTCGCGGTCGATACCTGGCCCTGCTCGATCGAATACGACCTGGACGCGGCCCTGCCCAAGAGCGATGTGGTCATGATGCTGCGCATCCAGCAAGAGCGGATGAACGCCGCGTACTTCCCGAGTGTGCGTGAGTACAGCCGCCGCTACGGCCTGGACTACGTGCGGATGGCGCAGCTGCCCGAACGCGCCATCGTGATGCATCCCGGGCCCATGAACCGCGGCGTGGAGATCGCGGCGGGGGTCGCCGACTCGCCAAGGTCCACGGTGGTGGAGCAGGTCACCAACGGCGTGAGCGTTCGGATGGCCGTTCTGTACCTGCTCCTCGGCGGCGCGGAGGGCGATCAATGAGCGCAGATGGAGGGCCGATGGGCGCGGAAGGGCGGCCGGCGGACGCGAGGGACGGTCGGCGGGCGCGGAAGGGCAGCCGATGAGCGCGGGCGGCAGCTGGCTGATCAAGGGGGCGCGGCCGCTGGGCGGCGACCCGGCAGACATCGGTATCCGGGACGGGCTGGTGGCCGGCCTCGGCCCCGGCGCGGCCGCGGCGGCAGGGGCGGGGGCACAGGTACTGGACGCCGCGGGCCTGGTCGCCCTCCCGGGCCTGGTCGACCTGCACACCCACCTGCGAGAACCGGGCCGGGAGGACGCGGAGACCGTCGAGACCGGCACCATGGCCGCGGCGCTCGGCGGATTCACCGCCGTGCACGCGATGGCCAATACCGAACCGGCCGCCGACACGGCGGGCGTGGTCGAGCAGATCTGGCGGCTGGGGCGCCAGGCCGGGCACTGCGACGTCCTGCCGGTCGGCGCGGTCACCTCCGGGCTGGCCGGCAAGCAGCTCGCCGAGCTCGGCGCCATGGCCGACTCGGCCGCGCGGGTGCGCATGTTCTCCGACGACGGGCGCTGCGTGTCCGACGCGGTGCTCATGCGCCGGGCCCTGGAATACGTCAAGGCGTTCGATGGCGTGATCGCCCAGCACGCCCAGGAGCCGCGGCTCACCGACGGCGCTCAGATGAACGAGGGGGAGGTGTCGGGCCGGCTGGGCCTGGCCGGGTGGCCGGCCGTCGCCGAGGAGGCGGTGATCGCCCGCGACTGTCTGCTGGCCGCCCACGTCGGGTCGGCGCTGCACGTCTGCCACGTATCCACGGCTGGCTCGGTGGAGATCCTCCGCTGGGCGAAGTCCAAGGGCTGGCAGGTGACAGCCGAGGTGACGCCGCACCATCTGCTGCTGACCGACGAGCTGGTGGCCAGCTACGACCCGGTGTACAAGGTGAACCCGCCGCTGCGCACGGCGGCGGACGTGGCAGCGCTGCGGGCCGCCCTGGCCGACGGGACGATCGACTGCGTGGCGACCGACCACGCCCCCCACCCGCTGGAGGACAAGGAGACCGAGTGGGCGGCGGCCGCGTTCGGCATGACCGGGCTGGAGACCGCGCTGCGGGTGGTGCAGGAGGCGATGGTCGAGACCGGCCTGCTCGATTGGGCGGGCGTCGCCGACCGGATGTCCGCCCGGCCTGCCGCGATCGGGCGGCTGTCCGGCCACGGGCAGCCGCTGGCCGCCGGATCGCCGGCCAGCCTCACGTTGTACGACCCCGAGCCGCGGGGGGCGGTCGACCCTGCCGCGCACGCGTCCCGGAGCCGCAACACGCCGTTCGCGGGCCGGGTGCTGCCGGGGCGGGTGGTGGCCACGTTCCTGCGCGGCCGCCCCACGGTCCTCGACGGGAAGCTGGCCTGATGACGGGGCCAAGCCCGGGCCTGCGCGCCCGGGCGGCCGGCCAGGCCGGCGGCTGTCCGCGGATCCTGGTGCTCGAGGACGGCGCGACGTTCCATGGCACCGGGTTCGGGGCCGACGGCGAGACGTTCGGCGAGATGGTGTTCAACACCGGCATGACCGGATACCAGGAGACGCTGACGGACCCGTCCTACGCCCGGCAGATCGTCGCCATGACCGCGCCTCACATCGGCAACACAGGCGTCAACGACGAGGACGCGGAGTCGCGGCGGATCTGGGTGAGCGGCTACGTGGTCCGCGAGCCTGCCAGGATCGCCTCCAGCTGGCGTGCCCGCCGCAGCCTGGACGAGGAACTGGCCGCCCAGGGTGTCCCCGGCATCGCGATCACCGGCACCCGGGCGCTCACCCGCCACCTGCGTGAGCGCGGTGCGATGCGGGCGGCGATCGCCACCGCCGACGGCGACCCGCAGGCCCTGCTGAGCAGGGTCCAGGCCAGTGCGTCCATGCTCGGCGCCGATCTGGCCCGGGAGGTGTCCACGGCCGCGCCGTACACGGTGCACCCGCCGCCGGGTGCTGATGTCCGGTACCGGGTGACCGCGGTGGACCTGGGCATCAAGGCCGCGACCCCGCGGTCGATGGCGCGGCGGGGCTGCCGGGTGCAGGTGGTCCCGGCCACCAGCACCGCGGATGACATCCTGGCCACCGGCCCGGACGGGGTGTTCTTCTCCAACGGCCCCGGCGACCCGGCGGCGGTCGGCTACGCGGTGGAGGCCATGCGTGGCGTGCTCGCCGAGGCGGTCCCGCTGTTCGGCATCTGCCTGGGCAGCCAGATCCTGGGCCGGGCGCTCGGCCTGGGCACCTACAAGCTGCGGTTCGGGCACCGCGGCGTCAACCAGCCGGTCAAGGAGTTTGCCTCCGGCCGCGTCCAGATCACCAGCCACAACCATGGCTTCGCAGTGGCCCTGCCGGGCGCAGGCGCGGGAGGCGAGCTGGGCGCAGGCGCGGGAGGCGAGCTGGGTGAAGGCGCGGGCGGCGGGCTGGGTGAAGGCGCGGGTGGCGGGCCGGGCGCGGCGCCGGCCTGGACCCATGCAAGCCCGGCCGCGCTGGCGCCGTTCGAGACGCCGTTCGGCCGCGCGCAGGTCAGCCACATCAACCTCAACGACGGCGTCGTGGAGGGGCTGCGGCTGCTCGACCGGCCCGCCTTCGGCGTGCAGTATCACCCGGAGGCGGCCCCCGGCCCGCACGACGCGGCCAGCGAGTTCGACGCGTTCTGCGCCCTGATGGACCCGGCCCAGTGAGCTCCGGTCACCCGCCCGCAAACCAGAGGGGTGGCGGCGGTGCCGAGGCGTGATGATCTGCAATCGGTGCTGGTCATCGGGTCGGGGCCGATCGTGATCGGGCAGGCGTGCGAGTTCGACTACTCCGGCACCCAGGCGTGCCGGGTGCTGCGCGCCGAGGGTATCCGCGTCAGCCTGGTCAACTCCAACCCGGCGACGATCATGACCGACCCCGAGTTCGCCGACGCCACCTACGTGGAGCCGATCACCGCCGACGTGCTGGAGAAGGTCATCGCCGCCGAGCGGCCGGACGCCGTGCTGGCCACGCTCGGCGGCCAGACCGCGCTCAACGCGGCCGTCGCGCTGCACAACGCGGGCACGCTCACCAGGTACGGGGTGGAGCTCATCGGCGCCAGCATCGAGGCGATCACGGCCGGGGAGGACCGGCAGCGGTTCAAGGACATCGTCACCGGCCTCGGGGCGGAGGTCCCCGGTAGCCGCACCTGCCACACGGTGAGCGAGTGCGGGCAGGCCGCCCGCGAGCTCGGGTACCCGCTCGTGGTCCGGCCCTCGTTCACCCTCGGCGGGGCCGGGTCGGGCGTCGCCCGCAACGACGATGACCTGCGGCGCATCG
>DAITAE010000525.1:0-3640 GCA_036824445.1 Streptosporangiaceae bacterium
CGCCCGCGCCGTCCGCTGCCGTCCTGTGCCCGCCGCCGGGTCTGGCGGCCTGGCGCGCTGCAGCCAGGCGTGCGAGGGTGCGCCGGTTCTGGCTGCGGCGGATGGCCACCATCGCCCGTTCCACCGTCTCTGTGTGCTCGTCGCTGTTGCGCTCCACGAGGGCCAAGTATATGCTTCAGGACAGCTAGTTGTTAATAAACATCTATATGAAAAAGGACATGGAGATGGAACGGCCCATCGGCTACTGGCTCAAGCATCTCGACCGTCTCATCGAGGCCGCAGCGGAGCGAACCTTCGCCGAACAGAAGCTCACCCGGCGGCACTGGCAGATCATGAACGTGCTACGCCAGTCCCCGCAGGATGCATCCGGCCTCACCGAGGCAATACGCCCCTTCTGGGGCCCCGGCACGATCACCCTGGACGAGGTCACCAGCGAACTGGCCCACCGAGGCTGGCTTACCCAGGACGACACAGGGCGCTACGCGCTCACCCCGGCCGGCCAGGCCGGGCACGCCGCAGTCGGAAAGAAGGTGCAGGGCACCCGCTCCACGTCCCTCACCGGCCTGAGCGAAGAGGACTACAACGGAACCGTGCAGGTTCTGCAGCGGATGGCCGAAAACCTGGAGCGCGCCACCGGACAGGAGCCACCCACCACCGCCCACCAAAAGATCTTGATCCACAGGTCTTGAACGCGGTCTGGGCCCGCTGGCTGCGCAGCTTGCCTATCGGGCTGGGACGTCGCAGCGACAAAAATTCCGTCCACGACAGCGGGGTGAACCGCCACCGCCAACTCTGGCCGGCCCCCCCCAGCCAACTCCGGCCGGCCACCCCACAGCTAACTCCCGCCGGCGGCCAACGCCGCCGGCCAGTCGTGCCGTCCTGCTTCGTTGTCCGGCGGCTATTCGGCGCCGCCCGGTGATGCAGGGCGGCCGGGCGGCGCAGCCTTGCTGAGGTGCAAGCTCGCGAGCGCCCAACGGCCACCGTCGTGGACGAACACCTGAGTGACGCGAAATTGGCCGTCCACGGGCTGGCCCTGGTAGCTCGCCCGTTGAGTCTGCCGGCCGATCGCGACGGCGGTGTTCCCGAACTCGCGCACCGTCACGTCGTCCCAGACCAGTGAGCTGGTGACCAGGGTGCCGGACCGGTAGCGGTCCAGCCACTGCGCCTTGTCGAGCACAAAACCGAATGGGCCTACCAGCCGGAAGTCGGTTACCGCCAGTTCGTCGAGGGTGGCGGTATCGCCGTGTTGCTCCGCCGCGGCCCACCGTGCCCCGAGCGCCAGGATCTCTGCATGGGTGCCGTTGCTCATCGCTGCTCCTCCCGGGTCGAAACGCCGCGTGCTGCAGGCTCGCGGTCGGGGACACCGTCGGGCGGCGCGGTCATACGCTGGCCCTGCCGGTACATCTGCGGTGGCTTGACCCCGGCGGACTGCCCGCCGTCGATCGGGATGACCGCTCCGGTGATGAACGAGGACTGCGGTGAGCAGAGCCAGAGCACGGTCTCCGCTACCTCGGTGACGGTGCCGATCCTTCGCATCGGAGTGGCAAGCCCGGCCTGCCGCTGCGCCTCGGCTCCGGCCGCCTCCAGGTGATAGGTCAAGATGGTGCCGGGAGCGACCACGTTCACTCGGATTCCGTGGTCGGCGTAATCGAGCGCGGCGACCTTGGTGAGGCCGATGATCCCGGCCTTGCCCGCGACGTAGGCGGCGAGGTTGGCGATGCCGGTCAGGCCGCCCAGCGAGGCCATGTTGACGATCGCGCCGCCACCGCTTTCTAGCATGGCCGGGATCTGGAACTTCATCCCCAGGAACGTGCCGCGGATGTTCGTGGCGATGCCACGGTCGAACTCGGCGGGGTCGATATCGGCCAGCGGTGCCGGCAGCGGCCCGTCGGTGGCGTTGTTGAACGCCGCGTCGAGACGGCCGTAGGTTGCCACGGCGCGTTCGACCAGGCCGCGCATCGAGTCCGCGTCGGCGACGTCGGTGCGGACCGGCAGGGCACGGCCTCCCTTGGCCTCCATGCGGCTTGCAACCGTCTCCAGCGCCGCCAGGTCGCGGGCCCCGAGCACGACTGCGGCGCCAGCAGCTGCGAACGCCTCGGCCGTCGCGGCGCCTATCCCCTTGCTCGCGCCGGCGACCAGCGCCACCCGGCCGCGCATCGGCAGATCGTTCATGACGTCCTCCTTTGTCTGCATTAACGTTAGCTATCTAAGTATATGATGTCAAACGTTTAGTAATCGATCGATGGTTACGGCCAGGCGGGGGTCAGCCGGTCAGGGGGAGGCAGGTGCAGCGAGCCAGCGGGCGGGATTCAACCGGCCGGCGGGCCAGGGGTTCGTCCGGCCAGCAACGGGCGGGTCCAGCCGGCCGACCAGCGCGACGGGGTTCAGCCGACCGGCGGGCGGCGGATTCTGGCAGAGAAGAGGTCGCGGAGGCTGACCACGCCACAAACGGTGCGGCCTTCCACGACCGGGAGGTGGCGGAAACCGTTCAGGAGCATGATCTGGGCAGCGTCTTCGGCGGGGGTGTGGGGGCTGGCCGATTGCGGGTCAGGGGTCATCCACTCCGAGACCTTGGATGCGGACAGGTCCGTCCCGGACGCGGCGGCCTTCAGGATGTCGCGCTCGGTGAGTATGCCCGCGAGGAATGCGCCTTGCATGACCACGGCCGAGCCCACGTTCGCCTCTACCATGGCCGCGGCCGCCGTTGCCACCGACGTGTCCGGCGTTGTCGCCGCCACCCGGGTAGTCATGAGGTCCTGCAGCACCGCCCCGGACGATGTCCTGGGGCTCCCGCCCTCAGTCACTCCCTCCCACCTCATCGAGATCGCCATCGCCGGGGGAGGTGGCCGGCCCGGCCAGTTCTTCGGAGAGCATCTTCCATAGCGAGCCCGCCCACATGGAAAGGCTGGGCCATTTCTTCCAGAACACCTGGAGCGCCGTCTCGTCGAACTCGGTGTGCGCGCGTTCGGGGGTGATGGCATCCCTGACTTCCTCAAGACTGTGGATCAGCTCGAGGAACCGATCGGAGAGATCGTCCATGCAATCACCTCCGTGCGAAGTGTAGACCGGCCGACACGGCAAGACGAGGGCTCCCGGCCTCGGCGGCCGGGAGCAACGGCCGCACGCCGTGACGCGGGCAAACCCGCGGCTCCGCCGTATGCTGACAGCCCGGTGGCGATGAGTTCTCGGCCGAGGAGGCTGCAGCAGGGGGCTGCCTTCGTCGTTGAAACGGCAGGCCGCGGGAAAGGGCGTGCCGGGCAAGATCGTGCTGCGGCCCGGGTGAGCCGACGGCGGCCGCCGGCGCCAGGGCCTGCGTCAGCGGAACCGCTGCCCCGCCGCGTAGCGCTCGCCGGGGTCGAGGTCGATCACGAGCCGGCCGGGCGGGATCAGTGCCTTCTCCTGCAGGCACCGCCACTTCTCCCCCGGCTGCATCCCTTCGATCGTGTCGCCGTCACGGATGACATCACCGCGCTCGAAGATGTAGTTCCCGGCGTTGCGCAGGTAGGCGGCAAGGCGCGGCAGTTCCAGGTCGTGGCAATGGCACTGAAGATCGGGCAGCCCAAACACCTGCAGGCCCAGAGTGTCCATGACCGCGTGGATCCGACGGGTGGCCACAGCTGGCCAGCAGCATCGGCTGCCC
>DAITAE010000051.1:0-14159 GCA_036824445.1 Streptosporangiaceae bacterium
CCGGCGTGCCGACCGCGATCCTCGACGCCTCCGCGGTCACCGCCGTCCGCACCGCGGCAGTCACCGCGGTCGCGACCAGGCTGCTGGCGCGCGGCGACGCCCGGGTGCTCGCGATCCTCGGCGCCGGGACGCAGGCGCGCGCCCACCTTCGGGCGCTCGCCGGCGTGCGGGACTTCGCGCAGGTCCGCGTCTACGCGCCGACCAGGGCGCACGCACAGGCGCTGGTCGAGGAGGGCGGCGAGGCACGCGGGGAGCTCGGCGTCGCGGTGAGCGCGGAGGAGGCGGTCCGCGACGCCGACGTCGTCGTGACGGTGACCAGCGCACGGGAGCCGGTGCTCCGGCACGGCTGGCTCAAGCCCGGCGCACACGTCAACGCGGTCGGCGCCAGCACCCCGCAGGCGCGCGAGATCGACACCGCCACCGTCGCCGCGAGCGCGCTGTTCTGCGACAGCCGCGAGTCGCTGCGCAACGAGGCCGGCGAGTTCCGGCTCGCGATCGCCGAGGGCCTGATCGCGGGCGAGGGGCACGTCCGCGCCGAGCTCGGTGAGGTCCTCGCGGGCACCGCGCCAGGCCGCCGCGATGCAGGCGAGCTGACGCTGTTCCGCTCGCTCGGCCTCGCCATCGAGGACCTCGCCGCGGCCGAACGCGCCGTGGCGACGGCCAGGAAACGTCGCATCGGCACCGAGGTGGAACTTTGATTGAGCTTCCGGCAATCGAGGCGGCGCGCGGGCGGATCGCGGGCGCGGCGATCCGCACCCCGCTGGTGCGCCTGCACGTGGAGAACGCCCCGGCCGAGATCTACCTCAAGCTGGAGAACCTCCAGCCGATCAACTCGTTCAAGATCCGGGGCGCGACGAATGCGATCATGCTCGCGCCCGCGGCGGAGCGGGCGAAGGGCCTGGTCACCGCCAGCGCGGGGAACATGGCCCAGGGGGTTGCGTGGGCGGCGCGTGAGCTGGGTGTCCCCGCCACGATCGCGGTGCCCGAGCATGCGCCCGAGGCGAAGCTCGCGGCGATCGAGCGCCTGGGCGGCCGGGTGCTGAAGCTCCCCTACGACGACTGGTGGAACACGATCATCACGAGCCACATCGACGGGGTCGACGGGCTGTTCGTGCACCCGGTCCAGGACCCGGGGGTGATGGCGGGCAACGGGACGATCGGGCTCGAGATCCTTGAGGACCTGCCCGACCCGGACGCGGTCGTGATCCCGTACGGCGGCGGCGGGCTGACCGCCGGCATCGCCAGCGCGGTCAGGGCGCTGCGCCCGGCCACGAAGATCTTCACCGCCGAGCCCGAGACCGGCGCCGCGCTCGCCGCCGCGGTCGCCGCCGGGCACCCGGCCGACGTCGACTACCGCGCTTCGTTCGTCGACGGCGCCGGCAGCCGGCGCGTGCTGGACAGCATGTGGCCGCTCGTCGCCCCCCTCGTCGACCGCGCCCTGGCGATCCCGGTCAGCGAGGCCGCCGCCGCCGTGCGCACGCTGGCCGAGCGCGCCCGGGTGATCGCCGAGGGCGCGGGCGCGCTCGCGCCGGCCGCGGCGCTGGCCGGCCGGGCCGGGACCGGGAAGGTGGTCTGCGTCATCTCAGGCGGCAACATCAACCTGACCAAACTCTCGGAGATCCTTAACGGCGCTGCCGGGTAGCGGCCGTCCCGCGGGCCGCGACCCCGGACAGCGGCGGCCCGGCTCAGGTCCCGCGCAGCCCGGCCAGGGCGTCGAGGAGGCGGTCGACCTCCTCTTCCGTGTTGTAGTGGATGAAGCCGATCCGCACCGACTTGTCGGCGTAGCCGAGCCGCCGGTACAGGTCCAGCGAGTACCAGGAGTCGTGCGCCCATACCCCGATCTGGGCGGCGGCAAGGCGTGCCGCCACGTCCTCGGCCGCCACGCCGTCGACGTTGACGAGGAACGTGGGCACGCGGCCGTCCATCCCCGGCAGCCCGTACACCGTGATCGCGGGGGAGATGCCGTCGAGGAACCGCTGGCCCAGCGAGCGCTCATAGGGGACGATCGCCGCGAAGCCTCCGATCGACTCGAGGTAGTCGATCGTCGCATTGAACCCGGCGAGCAGCTCGTACGGCAGCGTGCCGGTCTCGAACCTCCGCCCGAGCGGGCTGGTTGGCGCGGGACGCGCCTTGTAGGGCCGCCAGCGCTCGATCACCTCCGCCCGCCCGTAGGCGAGGCCGAGATGCGGGCCGCAGAACTTGTATGGCGAGCACATCAGCACGTCGGCACCGACGTCGCGGACGTCGATCGGCTCGTGCGCCGCGTAATGGACGGCATCGATCCACGCCAGCGCGCCCGCGTCGTGCGCGAGCCGGCACACGCGCCGGGCGTCCACGACGGTGCCGACCGCATTGGACGCCCACGCGAACGCGACCACTCTCGTGCGCCGCCCGAGCTTTCGCTCCAGATCCTCGAAATCGAGCGTCGTGTCGTCCTTCAGGCCGACATGCCGGACGACCAGGCCGGCGTCGTGCGCGAGCTCCAGCCACGGTGCGACGCCGCCGTCATGATCCAGCGAGGAGACGAGGATCTCATCGCCCGGGCTGAAGCCGCGGGCGGCGGTCCGCGACAGCATGAAGTTCAGCGAGGTCATGTTCGGCCCGAAGATCACCTCGTGGGGTTCGCAGCCGAGGAACCGCGCAGCCTTGTGCTCGGCCTGCTCGAGGATCTCCCCGACGCGCAGGCTTGTCGCGTAGCCCGCGCCGAGGTTGGCGCTGGCCTCGCGCAGCGCCCACGCGATCGTCTCGCCGACCTCGTCGGGCACCTGTGAGCCGCCAGGGGCGTCGAGGAACGCGAAGTCCCGCAGGGACGAGAAGCGGTCCCGGACGGCGGCGACGTCGATGCTCGTACGGAGTATGTCGGTCATCGGGCAGCGTTCCTCTCGCGAAGGGCACCGGCGGATCGTCCAGATTGCGATCGAATCACAACTGCCGGCCGATCCTCAAAGGCGCTTCCCTTGCCGCGGCCTGCGGCGCATGGTTTGATCAGCCATCTATCCCACCGCTGGGGAGGGCGTCTTGAGCTTCCGCGTCGTCCGCAGTGCCCAGGCGAGCTGGCAAGGGGCCGTGGCGGACGGTAGCGGCCGGATCGCGCTCGGCAGTGGCGCCTTCGACGGGCCGTATTCGCTGCGGGCCCGCGTCGAGGAGTCCGGGCGGGCGACCAATCCCGAGGAGCTGATCGGCGCGGCCGAAGCCGCCTGCTTCACGATGTCGCTCGCGAACCTGCTGAGCGAGGCGGGCCATCCCGCGCGGGATCTGCGCACCACCGCGCGGGTGACGCTCGCTCAGGTCGGCGCCGGTTTCAACATCACCCGCATCGAGCTGCGCACGGTGGGCGAGGTTCCGGGTGTCGGCCAGGCTGCGTTCCACGAGCTGGCAGAGCGGGCGAAGGACTGCACCGTCTCGCGCGCCCTGGCCGGTACCGAGATCACGCTCGAGGCGAGCATTGCAGGTGGTTGACCGGCCAGCCGGGCTTGAGACCGCCTGCCACTCAGGCATCGCAGTATCCGGATAACAGAAAATATGGAGGGGCGTATCCATGAAAGGAAGAAGCGCGATCATCGCCGCGACGGCGCTCGGCGCGCTCGTCGCGGCCGGCTGCGGCAGCAGCGGCAGTAGCAGCAACGCGGGCGGCACCGCCACCAAGTCGTGTGTCGCCACGATCGGCATGGAGGGGCCGCTCACCGGCCCGGTGGCGTTCCTTGGCCAGGAGCAGCTGCACTTCGCGCAGCTGGCCGTGGCCAAGGACAACCTGGCCAACAAGACGAAGATCTCGCTCACCCAGGGCGACACCCAGCTGAACCCCGCGCAGGCGACGACCGTCACCCAGCAGTTCACCTCCAACTCGAAGATCGTGGCCGTGGTCGGCCCGGCCGGCAGCCAGGAGGTGCAGGCCGTCGGCCCGCTGATGGCCCGGGCGGGGCTGGCGTTCGTCTCCGGGTCGGCGACCGCCGCGGCGCTGACCACCGGCAAGTACCCGACGTTCTTCCGGACCGTGTCGAAGGACAGCGTGCAGGGGCCCCAGGACGCCAACTACATCGTGAACAACCTGCACCCGAAGGCCCTGATGATCGTCGATGACCAGGAGGCCTACTCGACCGGCCTGGTTTCCGTGATGGTGCCGATCTTCAAGGCGGCCGGGATCAAGGTCGATCACCAGTCGGTCTCGCAGAAGGTCACCGACTTCTCGTCGCTGGTGGCCAAGGTCACGCCCGACACCACGGTCGTGGTCCTGCCCTGGCAGGTCGCGGCCAACGCCCAGCAGTTCGGCCGCAACCTCGCCCAGCAGAACAAGAAGGCCCTGATCTTCGGCACGGACGGCCTGTATGACCCGAAGAGCTTCACGATCAAGGGCTCGTATGTGTCCTCGTTCGGCCCGGACATCACCGCGATTCCCGCGGACGCACCGATCGCCGCGGCCGCGAAGGCGAAGTACGGCTCCTTCGGCACGTTCGGCCCGCCCACCTTCGCCGCGACACACGTGGTCGACGAGGCGATCGCGGCGGTGTGCAAGTCCGGGCAGACGCCGAGCCGGGCCAACGTGCTGGCACAGATCAAGAAGACGAACCAGCCGGCCACGATCCTCGGGCAGCCGATCAAGTTCGACTCCAACGGGGACCTGGTCAACGGCAAGTTCTTCCTCTTCAAGATCAACTCGGCAGGCAAGTACCAGCTGATCCCCAGCGGCTGATCGGCTGAACGTAACGAGCTGCCCGGCGGCGCGCCGGCCACGAGCGGGCGCGCCGCCGGGCAGCGGGACGGCGGGCAGGACCTCGCGGATGGCCTTCTTCTTCCAGGAGCTGGTGAACGGCATCACGACCGGCGCGCTGTACGCGCTGGTGGCGCTGGGCTTCACGATGGTCTACGGGGTGCTGAAGCTGCTCAACTTCGCGCACGGCGACCTGTACATGATCGGCGCGTACATCGGCTTCTTCGTGATCCAGTGGTTCGGCGGCCCGAACGCGCTGACGATCCCGGTGCCGCTGCTGCTGGTGATCATGTTTGTGCTGGCGGCAGGCCTGGTGGGCGGCCTGGGCGTCGCGATCGAGCGCTTCGCCTACCGGCCGCTGCGCGACGCGCCGCGGATCGCGCCGCTGATCACCGCGATCGGCATCTCGTTCTTCCTGGAGAACTCGGCCTTGCTGCTGTTCGGCGCGCAGCCGCGGATCTACAACACGCCCCAGTTCATCTCGTTCTCCAGCGGGATCCAGATCGGGTCGGTCAGCATCGACGCCGTGCAGATCCTGGTCCTGGTGCTCGGCCTCGTGCTGATGGTCGGCCTGCGGCTGCTGGTCAACCGGACGAAGGTCGGCAGGCAGATGCGGGCCGTCGCCGCCGACCGGGAGGCCGCCGAGATGCTGGGGATCAACGTGAACTTCACGATCGCGGCGACGTTCTTCATCGGCTCGGCGCTCGCCGGCGTGGCCGGCGTGATGGGCGGGCTGCTGTTCAACCAGGTGACGGCCACGATCGGCTTCATCGCGGGCCTCAAGGCGTTCACCGCGGCCGTCGTCGGCGGGATCGGGTCGATCCCCGGTGCGGTGCTCGGCGGCCTGCTGCTCGGCGTGGCCGAGTCGTTCATCACCGGCTACATCTCCTCGACGTTCACCAACCTGTTCGTGTTCGCGCTGCTGATCGCCGTGATGCTGGTCCGGCCCAGCGGCCTGCTCGGCCGGGCTCAGTTGCAGAAGGTGTAGCCCGTGAGCCTCGATTCGCAGCCCCCGGCAGCCGGACCCCAGGTCGGCGCCGACGAATGGGTCGCCAGGCAGGCGCACCGGCGCGAGTACCTGCCGTCCTGGCTGGGCACCGGGCAGCGCTGGCTCGAGCGCGTCGGCTGGTGGCCGAAGCTCCTGGTCGTGGGCCTGGCCGGGGCCGCGCTGCCGCTGCTCGGCCTCGGCGGGTTCCAGCTGCAGGTGGGGATCGACGCGCTGGTGATCGCGCTGCTCGCGGTCGGGCTGAACATCGTGGTGGGCTGGGCCGGGCTGCTCGACCTCGGCTACGTCGCGTTCTTCGGCTTCGGCGCCTACGGGTTCGCGCTGCTGTCCTCGAGCCAGATCGGCCCGAACGGCATCCACCTGCCGACCTACCTGTCCGTGCCGATCGTGATGATCGGCGCCGCGGTTCTCGGGCTGCTGGTCGGCTGGCCGTCCCGGCGGCTGATCGGCGACTATCTGGCGATCGTCACCCTGTTCTTCGGCGAGGCGTTCGTCGAGTTCACCAACAACGTGGCGCCCAGCGTGCTTGGCGGGCCCAACGGGATCGTCGGCATCGACCCGATCAGCGTCTTCGGGCGTCAGATCACCACCAACGCGGGCTACTACTACCTGCTCGTGGTCGTGCTGGTGCTGACGATGGCGGTGCTGCGGCTGCTCGACACCTCGCGCACCGGGCGGGCGTGGCGGGCCGTGCGCGAGGACCCGCTGGCGGCGGCGTCGATGACGATCCCGGTCAACCGGGTGAAGCTGATGGCGTTCATGTTCGGCGCCGTGGTCGCCGCGCTGACCGGCACCATCTTCGCCGCGCAGCAGATCAGCGTGTTCCCGACCGATTTCGACACGCCGATCCTGATCCTGATCTACGCCGGGCTCATCCTCGGCGGCGCCGGCAGCATCGCCGGCGCGGCCGCCGGCGCCCTGGTGCTCATGGTCATCTACGACGGGCTGCTGCGCAGCCCGACCGATTCCGGCTACCTCTTCTACGGCCTGATCCTGCTGACCCTGGTGGTCAAACTGCGACCGTGGCGCAGGCTGGCCGTGGTGCTCGCGGCGACCGTCGCGCTGGGCTTCGCCGCCCACGCGGTCGCCGGGGCCATCTCGGCACGGGCCGTCGCCGGCGGGCCGCACTCGACCGGCTGGCTCGCCGCCGCGCTGCGCGACTGGGTCGTGGTCCCGGCGAACGCCCAGGTCCTCGGGAACTGGGGGTATGTGCTGCTGGTGTGCCTGCTGATCGCGCTCGTGCAGGTCGGCAGGCGCTGGCGGACGATCCTGCTGCCACCTACGATCTGTCTGGCGTCGTTCGTCTGGGAGACCCGGCTGGCGGTCGAGCCGGCGATTACCAGGCAGCTCATGATCGGAGCGATCCTGATTGTCATGATGAACGCCCGCCCGCAGGGGCTGCTCGGGTCGCGCCGCGTCGAGGCCATAACGTGACCGCGGAGTCGGAGCGGCCGGGGCAGGCCCGTGACCCGGCGCAGCCCGGGCATGGTGACAGCGGGCGAGCGGCGGAATCCGTTCTGAATCTCGATCGTCTTTCGCTGTCGTTCGGCGGCCTTCGCGCGCTTTCCGAGCTGGACCTGCGGGTTGATGACAGGGAGATCGTGAGCCTGATCGGGCCCAACGGCGCGGGCAAGACGACGGTCTTCAACGTGATCACGGGCGTATACCAGCCGAGCTCCGGGGACGTCCTTTTCGCCGGGCGGACGCTCGCGGGGCAGCCGCCGCACCGCATCGCCCGGATGGGGATCGGGCGCACCTTCCAGACCCTCCGGCTGTTCCTGAACATGTCGGTGATCGAGAACGTGATGGCCGCGACTTACGGCAACACCAAGGCGATGCCGTGGGAGTCGGTCCTGCGCCTGCCCCGGGCCAGGCGCGAGGAGCGGGAGGTCCGGGCGCTGGCCGAGGACGTGCTGTCGTTCTTCGGCCAGCGGCTGGCCGGCTACCGGTGGGATCAGCCCGCCTACTCGCTGTCGTACGCGAACCGCCGGCGGCTGGAGATCGCCCGCGCGCTCGCCACCCGGCCCAGGCTGCTGCTGCTCGACGAGCCGGCCGCCGGGATGAATCCCGCCGAGACGCACGAGATCACCGAGCTGATCGCGCGGCTGCGCGACGAGCGCGACGTCGCGGTCCTCGTGATCGAGCACGACATGCACGTGGTCTCCGGCTGCTCCGACCGGGTGATCGCGCTCGACCACGGCGTCAAGATCGCCGAGGGTGGCTTCGACGCGGTCGCCAGCCATCCGGCGGTCGTCGAGGCCTACATGGGCCGCGACCCCGAGGCCCTGTCGGACGCGGGGTGAGCGGCGTGCTGTTGAGCCTCGAGGACGTCACCACCTACTACGGGCAGATGCGGATCCTGGAGGGAATCTCGCTGCGGGTCGGCGAAGGCGAGCTGGTGTGCCTGCTCGGCGGCAACGCCTCCGGCAAGTCCACGACGCTGAAGACGATCCTCGGGATCGTCCGCCCGCGCGCGGGCAAGGTGCTGCTCGGCGGCGAGGATGTCACGCGCTGGCCGGTGCCGCAGCGGATCGCGCGCGGGATCGCGATCGTGCCGGAGAACCGCCGGCTGTTCGGCCAGATGACGGTCAGGGAGAATCTCGAGCTCGGCGCGGTGCTGCGCGGCGGCGAAAAGCTCGACGACGACTTCGATCGGGTGCACGTGCTGTTCCCGCGCCTGTACGAGCGCCGCAACCAGCTTGCGGGCACGCTGTCGGGTGGCGAGCAGCAGATGGTCGCGATGGGCCGCGCGCTGATGTCGCGCCCGCGGCTGCTGCTGATGGACGAGCCGTCGATGGGCCTCGCGCCCGCGCTGGTGCAGCAGAACTTTCAGATCATCAGGGAAGTCCACGCCTCCGGCGTCGCGGTGCTGATGGTCGAGCAGAACGCGACGATGGCGCTGTCGATCGCCGACCGCGGGTATGTCCTGTCGACCGGGGTGATCGTGCTCGAGGGCCCGGCGTCCGAGCTGCTGCGCAGCGAGGACCTGAAGCGCGCGTATCTGGGGCGATGAGGAGGCGGCAGGACGATGACCGGCGGCGGTGCTGTCGTGCGGACCATACTGGACACCGGCGCGGGACGCGACGGGCGGGACGGGCTGGTCCGGCGGCTCGTGGAGCTGGGCGCCGGGTCGCGGTTCGAGGGCACCGCCGGGCCGGGCGGCGAACTCTGGTTCGTGATCGCCGGCACCGGCCGGCTGGAGCCCAGGACCGGGCCGGCCATTCCCGTCCGGCGTGACACGGGGGTGTGGCTGCCGCCCGGCGCCCTGTACCGGCTGTCCGCCGACGGCCCGGGCGAGTTCACGCTCGACAGCGTCTCGCTGCCCGCCGGGGCCGCGGGGAGTGACGGCGATGCCACCCAGCCGCGGCTGTCCGAGCTGCGTGACTGCGCGGAGGAAGTTACCGGGGACCGCCGGTTCCGCGTCCTGCACGGGCCCAGCAACGGATGTAGCGCGGCCACCCAGTTCGTGGGCGAGATCCCGCCGGGCCGGGCGCCGGACCACAGCCACCCGTACGACGAGGTCGTGCTGGTCCTGGCGGGCGAGGGCGTGCTGCACGCCGGGCCGGCCGACCACCCGCTTGCCCCGGGCAGCTGCGTGCACCTGCCGCCCGGGCGGCCACACTGCCTCGAGAACACCGGACGGGCCACGCTACGGGTCCTCGGCGTCTTCCACCCCGGCGGCAGCCCGGCGTCCAAGAACGCGGGGTAGGCGGACGTGGGGGCGGGCGCGGTGCTTCCCGATCCTGCCCTGGTGGTGCTGGTCGGGCCGTCCGGGTCGGGGAAGTCGGCCTGGGCGGCCGGGCGTTACCGCCCGCACGAGGTGGTATCGTCCGACCGGCTGCGCGAGCTGGTGGGCAGCGGCGAGCACGACCTGGACGCATCGGCCGACGCCTTCGCCCTGCTCGACCAGATAGTCGCGGCCCGGCTCCGCCGCGGGCTGACCGCGGTGGTGGACACGCTGGGCCTCGATGCCGAGCGGCGCCGCGGCTACCTGGAGCTCGCCAGGGGCAGCGGCATGCCCGCCGTCGCCGTGCTCGTCGACACCGATCCGGCGGAGTGCCGCCGCCGCAACCGGGCGCGCGACCGGGCGGTGCCCACGCCCGTGCTCGACGGCCAGCTGCGGCGGATGCGGGCGGCCGTCACGGAGATCGGCGGTGAGGGGTGGGATCTGGTGGTCAGTGCCGAGACGGCGCAGCCCGAGCCCTCGCACACCCCCGGAGCGCAGAGCGCGGCCCGCGAGCAGCGGCAGCGGCCGGTCCAGCTGGGCCTGGTGCTGCAGCTGTCGCGATTCCCCTGGGGGGACGACCCGGCGGGCCCGGCGCACTGGCTGGCCTCGGTGGCCCGCGCCGCCGCCGAGGCCGGCCTGCAGGGAATCGCGCTGATGGACCACCTGATCCAGATTCCCCAGGTCGGCCGCGCCTGGGAGCCGATTCCGGAGCCATGGGTGACGCTCGGGATGCTCGCTGGCCTGGAACCGGGTCTGCGCCTCGGCACGCTGGTGACCCCCGTGACGTTCCGCGCGCCGGGGATCCTGGCCAAGACCGTGGCCACCCTGGACGCGCTCAGCGGCGGCCGATCGTTCTGCGGCATCGGGGCCGGCTGGTGGGCACGCGAGCATGCCGGCTTCGGCCTGCCCTTCCCGCCCGCCGGGGCCAGGCTCGACCAGCTCGAGTCGGCCATCGAGACGCTGCGCGCCCTCTGGCAGCCCGGCACCAGGGAGTACCGGGGCGAGCGGATCCGCCTGCCGGAAACCACCTGCTACCCGCGGCCGGTCTCGCGGATCCCGGTCATCGTCGGCGGCGGCGGAGAGAAGCGCACGCTGCGGATCGCCGCCCGGCTCGGCGATGGCTGCAATCTTCCCGCCGACACCGGCACTCTGGACCGCAAGCTCGCCGTTTTGCGGCAGCACTGCCTGCAGGCTGGCCGCGATCCCGCCCAGGTCGAAGTGACCGTGCTCGACATCCCGGTCATCGGCCGCGACCGCGAGCATGCCGCATCGATCGTGGAGAAGCTGCGCGGCAGCACCGCCGCCGCGGTTTTCGCCCGGAGGCACCACGCCGGCACCACCGGCGACGTCATCGGCCGCTACCGGCTGCTGGCCGGGCGCGGCGTGCAGACCGTCTTCGTCTCGCTCCCCGACCTGACCGGCCCCGAGGACGTGCTGCGGCTCGCCCCGGTGGCCGCCGCGTTCGCCTGACCACCCGCCCGGCCGGCGCCGCCTGGCCACGCTCTGGGCGGCACCCCGGCGCGGCTATCCTCGCCGTCATGCCGACATTGGCTGTTGTGGGCGCGGGGCCCAAGGGGATCGCGATCGCCGCCAAGGCACGGGCGCTGGCGGCGGCCGGCCTCGGCGCGCCGCGCGTCGTGCTGGTCGAGCGAAGCGCCGTCGCCGGGAACTGGAGCGGGCAGCAGGGTTACACCAGCGGCCTGCTGCCGCTCGGCACGCCCGCGGAGAAGGACGTCGGCTTCCCGTATGCCGACAGCTGGGGGCCGGCCTCGCCCGCGGTCACTGCGGCGATGGCGGACTACAGCTGGCAGCGGCACCTGATCGCGCACGGCGTGTACGCCGACTGGGTGGACCGCGGCCGCCTCCGCCCAACGCACCGGCAGTGGAGTTATTACCTGCGCGAAGTCGCCCGCAAGGCGGATGCCGAGATCGTCGCCGGGGAGGTGGCCGGCCTCGAGGCCGCCGGCGACCGCTGGCGGCTGGCGCTCGGCTCGGGGGAGGTGATCCGGGCCGACGGCGTCGTTTTCACCGGCGCGGGCCCGCCGGTCCGCGTAGCGGGCCAGCCGCAGCGGCACCCGCGCGTGCTCGACGGACGCAGCTACTGGCTGCACCAGCGAGCGCCCGGCAAGCATGTCGCGCAGAGCGTGTGCGTGATCGGCAGCGGCGAGACCGCGGCTTCGGTCGTCATCAGCCTGCTGGGCATGTCGCACAAGCGCTCCACGGTCGACGTCTTGACCAGCCGCGGTGTCCTCTATTCGCGCGGGGAGAGCTACGACGAGAACCGCTTCTACTCCGACCCCGGCGACTGGCCGGGGCTGGCCGAGTCACACCGGCGCGAGTTCCTTGAGCGCACCGACCGCGGCGTGTTCTCCCAGCAGGCCGAGGCGATCCTGAACGCCTCGCGCGGCTTTCGTACGCTCGCCGGGCGGGCGGCCGCGATCGACGCAGGCGAGCGGCAGGTAGTCGTCACGATCGAGTACGGCAGCGAGCGCGACCGCGTCGCCTACGACCTCGTCGTGGTCGCGATCGGCTTCGAGACCCGCTGGTTCGAGCCGCTGCTCGGCGGCGAGGCCCGCCGCCGGCTCAGCGACGCGCTCGCCGGCGCCGACCTCGAACGGCGGATCGGGCTCGATCTGTCGGTCGCCGGCCTGCGCCCGCCGCTGCATCTGCCGCTGGCCGCCGGCCTCGCTCAGGGGCCGGGCTTTCCCAACCTGAGCTGCCTCGGCCTGCTGAGCGACCGCATACTGCGCACTTATGTCAGGCAGGAGGAGCCAGCGGCCACTGCGCCCGGAAGGAGGGAGCGTGTCTGAGACGACCGGTGAGGTGTGGGAGAGCGACGATTGCGTCCGGCGCGCGGTGGTCATGCCGATCGCGCTGGCCGAGCGGCTGGCCGCCAGGGCCGAGCAGCGTGACCTGTCGGTCAGCGACCTGCTCGTCGAGTACGCGGAGGAAGGCCTGCGCCGCGACGTCGCGGACGGCTGACCGCGGTCTCGGCCGGCCCGCCGACCCGCGGCCGGCCCGTCGGCCACGGCAACCGTTGCCCGCCGCCTACACGAAGTGCATCTCGGCGTGGCGCGGCCCGCTGTCAACGAGCTGGTCGCAGGTCGGGCAGTACCAGCGGGCCTCGAGGGGGGTGCCGCACGCGGGGTGGCGGGGCGTGTCCGCCGGGTCGGTGTGCCCGGCCCCCCAGTGCGCCAGCAGGCGCAGCGCCCCGGCGAGCTCCCTGCCCTCCGCCGTCAGCTGGTAGGCGGCCCGCGGCGGACGCTCGGAGTAGGGCCGGGCCACCAGCAGCGCCTCGCGCTCGAGCCGCTTGAGCCGCTCGGACAAGATGTTCGGTGCGATGCCCGGGATCTGGCCGAGAAGATCGTTGAACCGGCGCGGCCCGTCCAGGAGCGCCTCCACCACCAGGAGCGTCCACCGGTCGCCGACCCTAGCCAGCGCCTCGGCGAGCGGTGAGTCGTGCTCGGTTTCGGCCATGCCCCCGATCGTAGCCGGTTGACATATGGGTAGTTAGTAGTAATTTGCAAGTTACTACTAACTCGACCGGCTGGAGGCGGCGATGGCGATCCTCGACGAGATACAGGCAAACATCAGGCAGCTGGCCGAAGGCGCCGGGCCGTCGGTGGTGGGCATCGGGCAGCGGTGGGGCGTCGGCTCCGGCATCGTGCTCGCCGACGGGCGGGTGCTGACCAACGCGCACAACGTGCGCGGCGATCAGGTCACGGTCACCTTCGCCGACGGGCGGACGGCCGAGGGCAGCGTGGCCGGGCAGGACATCGACGGCGACCTCGCCGTCATCGAGGTCGACACCGGTGGCGCTCCCGCGCTGGCGTGGGCCAGTGGCTCGTCCGCGGAACTGGGAATGCCGGTGTTTGCCCTGTCCAACCCCGGCGGGCGTGGGCTGAGGGTCACGTTCGGCTTCGTCTCGGGCATCGAGCGGACCTTCCGCGGTCCCCGCGGCCGGCGCATCACCGGCAGCCTCGAGCACACCGCTCCGCTGCTGCCCGGCTCCTCGGGCGGCCCGGTCCTCAGCGCCGGGGGAGAGCTGCTCGGAATCAACACGAACCGCCTCGGTGAGGGCTTCTACCTGGCCATACCCGCCGACAACGCGCTGCGCGGCCGGGCCGACGCGCTCGCCCGCGGGGAATCGGCGACATCTCCCCGGCTCGGCGTCGCGATCGCTCCCGGTTACGTCGCCAGGCGGCTCCGCCGCGCCGTCGGCCTGCCGGAGACCGAGGGCCTGCTCATCCGCGAGGTCATGGATGACAGCCCGGCCGCCCGCGCGGGTCTCGCCAAGGGCGACCTGATCGTGGCGGCCGGGGGCCGGCCGGCCCGTACACCCGACGATCTGTTCGACGCGCTCCAGGCGGCACAGGGCGGCACCGTCGAACTGAACATCGTGCGCGGCACCGACGAACGGACCGTTCAGGTGACGTTCGGCGAGGGCGGACAGCCGGGACAGCCGGGCCAGGAGGTGTAAGCGCCGCCGACGGCCGGGACCGTGGCCGGCGTCGCGCCGTGGCGAGGGGTCAGGCCGAGGCGGGGCGCAGCTCGGGAGGCACGTGGCTGGCGAGCCGCGCCGCCAGCGCCGCCGCGGTCTCGGTCACCGCGTCGACGGCCTCCGGCACGGCGTCACCGGAGCCGGCGGCCGCGCAGCGGTCCGCCATGGTGGCGAACCGCTCGGACAGCAGCGCCCACGCGGCGCCGCGCGCGGGGAT